>JBGQCZ010000063.1:0-12550 GCA_041495645.1 Gemmataceae bacterium
AACTCGTCAGCGCGCAGACCAGGCAGTTCCTGAAGAACCCGGTGATGCACGCGGTCGAAAACCGCTCGGATCGCGGATTGGATTGGATTCTTCGAAGGATCGGGGTCCGGAACGGACTCGCGGGCGAAGAGCCGGCCGAAATCAGCGGGGACGAGTTCCGCATCTTCTGGTGTCGAACCGCGAACGCGATCAAGTGCGAGCCGGAACTCGGCGTCGGCCAGGTGCCCAACTTGCCAGCCGATGTGCGTGACCCCGCCGGGCGGTTGCACGAACCAATGCTCTTCCTTGGTTTGATCGAGCAAGTGAGTCGTGTAATCGCGCGAAAGACCGATCAAGTGAATCGCGGTTTCAAGTCGGGTCATGGAAATTCGCGTGGTCGTTTCGAGATTGTGTTTGGACTCTTACCCGCGCATCTCTTTGATCGGCTTCCCGCCATTGATGTGCATTGGTCTTCCCAGCGCATCGCGAATCACCGTTTCGGGATCGACGCCGAGCGCTTGGTAGATCGTCGCCCCGACGTCGTAAGGAGTAAACGAATCGGTGACCGGATAGGCGCCGATCTTGTCGGATCGACCGATCACACGGCCGCCGTGGATGCCGGCGCCGGCGAACAGGGCAGAGTAGACGGAGGCCCAGTGGTCGCGGCCGGGGATGGGCGAGCCGGGGAGCAGCGAGATTTTGGGGGTTCGCCCGAACTCACCGAGCGCCGCCACCAGCGTGTCATTCAAGCGGCCTTCGGCTTCGAGGTCGTCGATCAGCGCGGCGAGTCCTTGGTCGAGCCACGGCAACAGGCGGTTCTTGAGCCGGCCCCAGTTGTCCGAATGCGTGTCCCAACTCTGGACGATGCCCATGTTCGCCTGCACGATCGGCACGCCGGCCTGAATCAACCGGCGCGACAGCAGCAACGATTGGCCGAACTGATTGCGGCCATAGCGATCGCGGACACGGTCCGGTTCGAGGTCGATGTGGAAGGCCTTGGCGACCCGGCCGGAAGCGAGCATTTCGAACGCCAGTTGTTGGTGCTTACGAAAGGGGCCGCTGTCATCGGAGTTCGAGCCGATGCGGTCGAGTAAATCGCGGCGCTCGGCCATGCGGCCAGAGTCGGCGCCGGGCGGCGGATTGACGGCCTCCATGCGAAAGGACGGCGAATTCGGATCCTGCGTGACGAGCAGCGGATCGTGTGCCGCGCCCAGGAAGCCGGCATGTTGACCCGGCCAGGTGAGCGATCCTTCGATGAGCGCGTGCGGCAGCGTGACGCCGTTGGGGATGCCGTCGTGGCGCGGGCGAATGATATTCAAACCGGCGCCATAGCATGGCCAGTCGCGGCGGGAAAGGACATTATCGAGATCGGTGATGCGTTGATTGGGCATCGGCGCGCCGGTCAGCAACCGGTGCGTGCCCGGCAGGTGGCCATTTTCCCGGTGCGACATGGAACGAATTAACGCCCAGTGCTTCATCCGCGCTGCTAACCGGGGAAGATGCTCGCAAATCTGAATTCCGGGAACGGCCGTGGAAACCGGCTTGAACTCGCCACGAATCTCGGCCGCCGCCTCCGGCTTCATGTCCAGCGAATCGAGATGGCTCATGCCGCCGGTAAGAAGAACCAGAATCACCGACTTCGATTTGCCCGACTCCGCCTCTCGCGAAACCGAGGTTTCACGCCCTGCCAAGAGCGCGGGAAGCCCAAGCCCGAGCGCACCGCTGGTCCCAACTTGCAGAAAATCGCGGCGATGCCAATGGTTCTGATTCATTTGGAGTTCTGAGGGGAAGGAGGGCGACACCGTCAGGCAGGTTAAGTGATTATACCATTCAAACCTGTGATGCGGCAACCGAACATTGGCAGCGTCACGGCTGGGCCTGGCCAAAGAACGCCTTTTGGTTTTCATCCGCAGGACGAAGACCGGCTTTCCGTACGGACGCGTGGCCATCATGACCCGCGTCTTGCCGTTCGTGTCGTTGATCCCGAACGACAGGAACCCCTCCTTGGTCTGCATGCTGCTGATCTGTTTTTTCTGGTCGTTTGCCGTGAAGATCAGAATGCCGGTCCCTCCCGCCTTGTTCGTGTAGTGCGCCATGCGCGCCAAAAAGTTTACCGCTGCACTAGCTTGATTTGGTCCACGAGCGTAAGTCGACCGCCTCAACGATGAACTCCGCGCCAGCGATTGTTTGCGGAAAGAGCGGATCGACGAGATTTTGGCGGCTCGCTTCGGTCCAATCCATTCCGTCGGGAATCGTCACCGACTTGAGCAGGATCAATCGCTCGGCATCGGCGATGCGGGCAACGCGGGCCGCAAGCGAGTCGCTGGTCGCGGACCAATTGTGCGGCAAATGATCGGGGCGATCCTCGTCGCCGCGGGCGAAGCGGAATGGGTCCAATACGACGACAGGATTGCGGCGAAACGCCGACCACGCCGCATTCAAGCTTTCCACCGACTGCACGCCGAGTAAGTCAGCCAGGAAATGGCCGTTCACGGTCAAGGCATGCAGCGCCAGCCAATGCGAGCGTTCTTCACCAAGCCCATGAACGCGGTCGAGTTCGCGGATCGCGTCCGCCGTTTTTCCGCCGCCGGGAATCAGCACAATGTTGTGGTCCGCCAGGCTCCCGCAAAACTGTTGCAAACGCGGTTTCAATTCGGGCCAATCGAACAAACTCCCGCCGACTTTGACGACGACAATCGGTTTCGGCGTGGGTTGTTCGGAGGACATAGGCAAGATCTTATGCAAAGGGCTCGGTCGCCAATACTGCCACCGCGAAAGCGCTCGCGGCACGCGATATCTCGGGGCCAAGCCGCCGCGACAGCGACATCATGGTGACGTCCTGCCAGCCGTGGACCGGATCGATGATGGCGTCGGCGAGGAACTCGCCGGAGCCGGCCGTAATGATGACTTTCGGCCGGTCGGGAATTCGGGAAGCCACGTCGCGACAGGCGGCGCGAATCAAGTCGGCCTGACGAGCGGCGATTAGTTCGGCCAGGTGCATCGTCTCAGCTTCCGAAGTGATCTCAGAATCGCCACCGAGCATGCGGGCCAGGCGGGCGTGAGCGAACTTCTGCGTTGCGGGCCGGCCGTCGGCCGTGTCGCGATCGGAGGGATCCTCATAGATTCGGCCCAATAACAGATACACATCGAGTGTCGTGGCGAACAACTCGGCCATTCCCTCTGGGCCGAGCAACGCGCAGACCGGCGTGCGCCGCGCACCGGTGTAGACAAGCTCATGCGTCCGCATCCGGTCAGAATCAATCAGGCCGAACGGGTTCGGTTTGCTGTCCCAAAGAGGCACTACGTCGACCGTGGTCGAGCCGCAATCCACGAACAAGGCGGATCCGGCGGGAGCGAAACGGCCGGCGTAAGCGGCCGTGGCGAACCAATTCGCGGCTGCGACATTGAGCCACTCTTCACGCGCAGTCGCGGGATCGACAAACGTGCCTTCCGTGGTCCAGACGCGCACCGGTTTGTCGCCTGCCACGGCAACGACCGCATCGAGAATCGCGTTCACGCCTTGTTGTTTGGTTTCGTAACAATCGCACAGTTCACCAGTCATGGTGACGGCCAGTCGATTGAACTGCGGCGCCTGGGCGAGCACGGCGGCAAGCTCATCGGCGAGGCGCTCGGGGTACTTCCACAGCGCGAACGGCCGCAGAGTGGCGAAACCATCGGCGTGGGCCGCCTTGAGATTCGCTCCGCCGATATCGAGACCCAGCACGGAAACAGGCATGCCGCTAGTATAACAAAGACGTGCGGCGCGGTGAATCGCCGATGGATCAGGGCTTTCGCGGCGCGTTGCCCATCGGAGCGAGGCCCGGCTCTTCGGTCTGATCGGACAACGGCGGAGGCGGCGCGGCGCCGGCGGGCGAAGGAGCTGGCGGCGGAGCCGGGTTGTTCAAGCGATGCGAAATCTGGTCGAATATCTGCTGACTGGTTTTCTTGTCGCCAAAGATTTTGACGTGAATGGCGACCTTGGTCTTGGGCGGATCGTTCGGCAACGGGCGAATCTCGCTCTTGAAGTCGATCAGCACCGGGCCGCCATCGGCCAACGTGCTGTCGATTTCCCCGTAGTAATCGCCGACCCGCGGCCGCTCGACCGGCAGGCCGAGATCGCGCAGGGCCGACTCGGTCGCCGTGGCGACTTCAGCGAGTGTGGCGTCGAACGTATGTGTGGCTTTGCCGTTGACGATGGCCAAACCGGTAGCTCCGCCGCCCACGGCCGCAGCGCCCATCATCAGGCAGCCGCCCTGAGCCAGGGTCAGAAGCGCGATCGCCGACAAACTGAAACGCCGCAGGGGGGACATAGGCGTTCCCTCAAAAGGACCGAATTGAAAGCGAGCGGAAAATAGCGATTTTCGGCAACCAAACAAGTCCAATTGGAACGACGGGATGATGGAGCAACGATGTCGCGGTACTTGATTGGCATTGATCTCGGCACTACCAACAGTGCTCTCGCGTACGTCGATTCGCAGGGCGCGCCGCGTGGCGGGAAGCCAAATATCCAGACCTTCCAAGTCCCGCAACTGGTGAATGCGGGCGAACTAGGCAGGAAACCGCTGCTGCCGTCATTTCTCTATCTGCCCGGACCGCACGATCTCCCGCCGGGTTCGACCAAGCTGCCCTGGGACGACTCGCCACCCGACACGATCGGCGAATTTGCCCGCAACCACGGCGGGCGGATTCCGGGCCGGCTCGTCACTTCCGCCAAGTCCTGGCTGTGCCACGGTGGCGTCGATCGCTCCGCTCCCCTGCTGCCGTGGACTGCGCCGCCCGAAGTTGCTCGCCTCTCGCCGCTCGAAGTGTCCGCCCGCTATCTCCGTCACTTCGTCGCCGGTTGGAACCATTTCCAGGCCAAGAACGATGACGAACGCTTGGAACAACAGCATGTGGTGTTGACCGTCCCCGCGTCGTTCGATGACGTCGCCCGCAACCTCACGATGGAAGCCGCCAAGCTCGCGGGCATGGAAAATGTCACGCTCTTGGAAGAACCGCAAGCCGCTTTCTATTGCTGGCTGGCATTGCATCCCGGCAATGAGATCACGCAACTGAAGCCCGGCATGCTGTGCCTCGTGGTCGATGTCGGCGGCGGGACCAGCGACTTCAGCCTGATTCGCGCTGGCGAGCAACAGGGCGAGCTTTCGTTCGTCCGCGAAGCGGTCGGCGATCACTTGCTGCTCGGCGGCGACAACATGGACCTGGCCCTGGCGAAAGCCGTGGAGGCCAAGCTGCCAGGCGCCGGCAAGCTCGACGCGGCCCAGTACGGCACGCTGGTGCAGGCTTGCCGCAATGCGAAGGAAGCGATGTTGCAACCCAAGCCACCTGCCAGGTTCCCGGTAACGATCATGGGCCGCGGGCGATCCGTCATTGGTGGAGCGATGAACGCCCAACTCACTCCCGAAGAAGTGCGAAAGGCCCTCTTCGACGGCTTTTTCCCGCACACGCCGCGCGACGCCGAACCGCAACGCGGAGCGCGCGCTGGGCTGCACGAAATGGGCCTGCCGTACGTCAACGACCCGGCCGTGACGCGGCACTTGGCCGTCTTTCTCAAGCGTCAGATTCATGAACATCGCCCGAGCGCGATCCTGTTCAACGGCGGCGTATTCCAGCCGGCGGTTTTGCAGCAACGACTGCTGGAAGTGATGGCCTCGTGGTACGATGCGCCCAACGAGCCGTGGAAACCATTGGTGCTTACGAACCCGTCGCTCGATCTGGCGGTGGCGTGGGGGGCGGCCGCGTTCGCGTGGCTGCGGCACATCGGCGGGCGACGCATCGGCGGCGGCATCGCACGCTCCTACTACGTTGGCATTTCGGGAGCGGATCAAGTCAAACAAACCGAGGCTCAGGGAGAGGAAAGTCCGGTGACGGTCTTGTGTGTCGCACCGCATGGATTGGAGGAAGGCGCCGGTTGCGAGTTGCGCGAGCCCGTGCTGGAACTCGCGCTCGGCCAGCCCGTGCAGTTTCCCTTGTTCTCTTCGACGGTTCGCATGGAAGACAAGCCGGGCCAGGTGTTGACGCTTTCTCCGGATCAATTGCTGCAACTGCCGCCGTTGCACACCGTGCTTCGCGGCGGCAAGCGTGCAGGGGCCAAGCACGTGCCAGTAACCTTGTTCACGCGCTCGACGGAGATCGGCACTCTCGAGCTTTTCTGCGTGGCCCGCGACGGCAACAATCGCTGGCGGCTCGAGTTCAATATCCGCGAGTTGGTCAAGGAAGCGCCTCGGAAAGAGGACGACGAAGGCCGGGAAGAGTCGCTCACCGACGTTTGGCCCGAGTCGCAAGTGCAGGCCGCTGCGAGGCTCATTCGCAGCACATTCGCGGCCGAGGGAGAATCCCAACCACCGCCGCAGGAACTCACCAAGGCACTCGAGTCCGCGCTCGAAGCCGGACGCGAGAAATGGCCGACCGGGCTTTGCCGCCGGCTCTGGGAATTCCTGCAGGAAGTGGCGGAACAGCGCCGCCGTTCGCCGCAGCTTTCGAGCCGCTGGTATCATTTGGCCGGCTACTGCCTGCGGCCCGGTTTCGGCGATTCGCTCGATCGCTTCCGCGTCGAGCAACTGTGGAAGCTGATGCACGCGCCGCGCAAAGACGCCGCCGGCCGCACGCAACCGCCCGCCCCCGAAGGCGGCGCCGACGCCTGGATCATGTGGCGGCGCGTCTCTGGCGGACTCAATCAGGCTTTGCAACAAAACCTGTTCGATCGTCTGCGGCCGATTCTCGTGCCCAAAGGCAAGACCGCGATCAAACCCGGCGCGAATGAACTGGCCGAAATCTGGCGCTCCGCCGCCGGCCTCGAACGCATCGATGTGAAACATAAGCAAGCCCTCGCGGAGGTGCTGCTCAAACCGCTGCGCCGCTCGCCCGTCCCGACGTATGGCTTCTGGGCATTGACCCGCCTCGGCACGCGCGCCCTCCTCTATGGCCCGCTCAATGCCGTGGTCCACCCGCACATGGTGCAGACCTGGCTCGACCAACTGCTGACCTTTGAACCGGGCAACGACAGCGAGCGCCTCGGCTGGGGCTTCTGCCTCGCGCAGTTGACCCGACGTACCGGGCAGCGCGCGATCGACGTGGACGAAACCTATGTCCCGAAAGTGGTTGACCTGCTGCGTTCCCGATCGATGCCCGCCGAGTGGATCAAGATGGTCGAGGAAGTCGTGGACGCCGAAGGCGAAGACCGCAGCCAGATGTTTGGCGAATCGCTCCCGATTGGGTTAAGATTAGCAAAGGCGGAATGAAGGAGGAAACCATGTCATTCAAGATCGAGATCGAAACCGAAGCCGATGGCCGCTGGATCGCGGAAGTTGCTGAATTGCCGGGCACGATGGCATATGGCCAGACAAAGCAGGAAGCCGTTGAGCGCGTGCAGGTGTTGGCCCTACGCGTTCTTGCCGATCGATTGGAACATGGGGAAAGCGTACCCGACGTCTCGGCTGTGTTTGCGGTGACGCCATGAGTCAATGGCCATCGACGAAGGCCAAACGCGTGCTGGCGGCACTGCAACGGATTGGTTGGCGCATCAAACGACAGACGAGTTCACATCGAATTCTGGCGCGACAAGATTGGCCAGATTATGTGGTTGCCTTTCATGACGGCGATGAAATTGGTCCACGAATGTTGGCGAGAATCTCGAAGCAGACTGGTTTAACGCCGGCTGATCTTTGAAGACTCAATGCAAGTGCTGTTTACGTTTCGCGCTCACTTACAGCATTCAGCAAGCGCGAAACGCAAGCAAGATCTTATGCCAGCGCCGCACGCGTGCGTTTCACCAAATCACTATCCTTCGCGCTGCTCCCCTTCAGCCAATAGGTGCTCGCGGCCAGGAAGCGGTCGCGCCAGGCAGGCGAGACGTGGTCGTAGTCTTCCAGCACCGACGTGCTGAACTTGTAATCGTGCGAATCGGTGCCCTTAAGGAAGATCAACACGCGGGCGGCATCGATCAGCTTCTTCGGTTCGTGTGTGCCGTGAATGAATCCCAGCGCTTTGCCGGCAGCCGCGGCCCGGTCCTTTCCCACGTCCGCGAACACATCCTCGATCCGCCACGGTTCGCCCTTCGGCATGTCGGGTTTCATTTCGTCGATGCGCATTTCGCCGACGGCGCCGCGACTGGTCATGGCCTTGCGGAAAAGCGGCAGGAACGACGCCAGTTGCAGCATGAGCAGCTTCCGAGTGTCGTCGTTGGCGGTGGTCTCGTAGCAGTAGCGGAAGGCATTCGCGGTGGTCAGCGTGTGCAAGCCGACGATACCCGGTTGCCGCATCAGCAATTCCCCGCCGCATAGCAGCAACCCATCCCAAACCGATTGCGGGGACACGCCTTTGTTGAGCATGTCAACGACTTGCCCGGCCGCGTCGCCATCGGTGCCGCTTCGCAGCGTGGCCAGCAGCGACTTGGTTGATTCGCCGTCCGACTTGCCATCGGCCCATGACGACTTGAACGTCGAGATAAATTTCACATTGCGGCGATAGGGCCGATCCGGGTCGCCGTCGCGCTGAGCCGGGTTGTCGCCTTCGTGCTGGAGCAAGGCGTAGGCGAGCGAGCGCAGCACCGGTTCGGCGTGTTGCCAGCCGATGTTTTGCAGGACGCGAAATGCCGAAGCCACGTAAATGATCTTGTGGCCGATGTCGCGAAAATCGCGGCAACCGAGGCGGGCAAAGACCTCGAAGCATTCATTCGACCCGGCCGAACGAGCCAACCCGGCCGCAGCGGCGTCAGCGGATTCCTCGTCCCAATTCTCCATGGCCTTGACGAACTCGTCGCGGGCCTTCGAGGCGATGGGCACGTGGTCTTCCTTCACGGGCGACATGCGCCAGCCGGTTTCCTTGATGTTGGTCGCCTGCGATGACTTGAAGTTGTCCAGCGCCCAGAACAGCGGCAGCCAGCGATGCTCGGCGGGCGAACTCTGGCTCGCCTGATGGGCCGCATTCACCGCCATGACCGCGTGGAACTTGAAGCCGACGTTCGGCCGCGGGGCGATGTTTCGCACGCCCGCGAGCAGCAGCGCCGCCAGCACCTCGCGATAGCTCAGCCCGTTCTTGATCTTCGCGCCCATCTCTTCCAGCAGCTTTTGCCGCGGCGTGTCTTCGACGAGTTGCACGAGCGGTTCGATATCGGCGTGCAAGCGCACGAGCTTCGGATCGAGCTTCGTTTCATCGGCGGAGACCGGCCGCAATTTCGAGAGGAAGCCCAAGTCTCCAAGCCCAACGAGCGCGCCGGCCGAGGCGACGCGAAGAAAATGACGGCGATCGGGTTGTGTGAACATGCCGAATCCTCCGGGGAGAAAGGAACGCCCTTGATGATGACACAGCCGCGCACGCGGAGCAAGTGATTAGTGTTTCTACCTCAAGCGACGCAGCTCGGGCTCTGCACACCCGATGACATCCACCAAATGGTCGAGGCACACCAAGCACCAGTGTTTGAGCGGGCCAGGGTAATCGTCCGTGGCAAACGTGGCCCGAGCCACATAGTCCCGAAAATGGGACTTGCTATAGACCCGAAAGATCTGGCCCTCGAAAACCTCCGAGTCGTCCCAGGTAGTGAACGACTCATTGCGGACGCCGTAAGCGACGTAAGAACGCCAGACTAGCTCGAATTCCTGGCAACTCGGGTCTGACTCGATGGCAACCATGTCGTTGAAAACCTTGCCCGGCAACACCTCGATTTCCCCGGGCGGACCGTCGGCCTTCGCCTCCTCGACCACCACCCGCAACGTGTTCTCCTCCGGCTCCGAACACTCGCGGAGAAAAAGGTACTTGCAGGCGTTGATCGCGTCCCACATCAGATGCCTCTACACAGTTCTACTCCCCAAACTTCGCCGCCCCATCTCCCATCGCCGCACTGGCCTTGCTCACCTCGCGGATCTTCTTCTCGCGCACCTCGCTTTCGAAGCGCTCGACCAGTTGAACCAGCGGCAAAGCGCCGAGATCGCCGTCGACGCGGTCGCGCACGGCCACCGATCCCGCCGCGCGTTCCTTCTCGCCGACCACCAGCATGTACGGCACCTTTTCCAACTGGGCTTCGCGAATCTTGGCCCGCATGTCTTCGTGGCGGACGTCGGCGTGGACGCGGAAGCCGCGGGTGCGCAGTTCGGTTTCCACGCTCTTGGCGTAGTCGTTGAAAGTGTCGCGGATCGGGATGACGCGGGCCTGCTCCGGGGCCAGCCAGAGCGGGAAGGCGCCGGCGAAATGCTCGATGAGAATTCCGCAAAAGCGTTCCATCGAGCCGAACGGCGCGCGGTGGATCATCACCGGGCGGTGGGCCTTGCCGTCGGAGGCGATGTATTCAAGATCGAACCGCTCCGGCAGGTTGTAATCGAGTTGCACGGTGCCGAGTTGCCAGTCGCGGCCGATGCAATCGCGGACCATGTAGTCGATCTTCGGGCCGTAGAACGCCGCTTCGCCGACGCCGATCGAGTACTTCATTCCGGACTTTTTCACCACCTCCAGCAGATTCTTCTCGGCAATGTCCCACAATTCCGGCGGGCCGACGTATTTGTCGCTCTTCGGATCGCGCAGGCTCACTCGCACCGAGTAATCGTTCAGGCCCAGCGACTTCAGCACGAAGAGCACCAGGTCGATGTTCGCCTGCAATTCGGCCTCGACCTGATCGGGAGTGACGAACAGGTGGGCGTCGTCCTGGGTGAAGCCGCGGACGCGGGTCATGCCGTTGAGTTCGCCCGATTGCTCGAAACGATAAACGGTGCCGAACTCCGCAAGCCGCACCGGCAGATCGCGGTAACTTCGCGGCTGGGCCTTGTAAATCTGGATGTGATGCGGGCAGTTCATCGGCTTGAGCAGGTAGCCTTCCTGGTTCAAGAGCCAACCTTTCAGCGCCGCCGCCTTCGCTTCGTTCGACGAGGCCGCTGCATAATCCGCGGACAGCTTCTTGAGTGCCTCCGGGCCAACGCCCAGTTCGTGTTCGGCATGTTCGCTGTTCTTTTCCGCATCGCTCACGATCGCGGTCATCAGGCTAATGAACGCTTTTTCCGCTTCCGCACCGAGGCTGTTCTTTTCCAGCAGAGTCAGCCAGGTATCGACGGCCTGGCCGAGCGGATTGAAATAAATCGGCGGATACTGGGCATCGCGGTAATAGGGGAAATGGCCCGAGGTGCGATACAGTTCGAGCCGGCCGATGTGCGGGGTGTAGACCGGCGAATAACCGCGTTTGAGCAATTCATCCTTGATGAACGATTCGAGGATGGTGCGGACCATCGCGCCTTTCGGCATCCACAGAATCAGTCCTTGGCCGACAGCCTGGCTGATGGTGAAGAGCTTCAGTTGCTTGCCGAGCACGCGGTGATCGCGTTTCTTTGCTTCCTCGACCTGCGCCAAATAGGCGTCGAGGTCCTTCTGGGCAAAGAAGGCGGTGCCGTAGAGGCGCTGGAGTTGTTTGCGGCTGGCGTCGTTTTTCCAATAGGCGCCGGCGATGCTGAGGATCTTGAACGCGCCGATCTTGCCGGCGTGCGGAATGTGCGGGCCGCGGCAGAGATCGATGAATTCGCCCTGCCGATAGAAACTCACCGACGGATACTTGCTCAATTCCTGGTCGATATGTTCGACCTTCAGTTCTTGCTTCAGGTCGACGCACAGCCCGCGACCTTCCGGGATCGAGCGCTCGAAGCGCTCGAACGGTTCGGCCGCTTCCACGATCTTCTTCATCTCCGCTTCGATCTTCGGAAAGTCTTCCTCGCGGATCGGGGTCGGCGAGTCGATGTCGTAATAGAAGCCGCTTTCGATGGTCGGTCCGAAGGCGAGTTGCGCGCCGGGGAACAGCCGCATCACGGCCCGCGCCATGACGTGGGCGGAGGAGTGGCGCAACACGTCGAGCGAATCGCGATCCTTGTCGGTGAGGACTTGGAAAGTGACGGTGGCGGGTTCCGCCGGGAGTTCGCGGTCGAGATCGACGATCTGGCCATTCACCTTGGCGGCGATGGCTGCCTGCGCGAGCCGTTTGCCGATGCCTTCGGCAATTTGGCGAGGGCGAGTGCCTGGGGGAACTTGCTTGGTGGATTGATCGGGCAGAACCACGGTAATCATGACATGCACTCCAAGCCCAGCGCGGCGACCCCTACGACGGGTCAGCCGGCGCATGGACAAGCCGGCGGATTCAGAGGTTCATGGTATCAAGTCATCCAAGTAGTTCATTTGCAGCTTGAACGTAGAACGCAGTGGTGCTTCTACTTCAAATTGGTGGGTTCGATTCCCTCGCTTACGCGGCGAGGAGGACGCCGAAGCGCAGCGAGGCGCCATGGACAACCGCCTCGCCTCGCTTACGCGGCGAGGAGGCAGAAGCGCAGCAAGGCACCATGGACCAACCGCCTCGCTTCGCTTCGGCCTCCTCCTCTCGCCGCGTGGGCGACCGCGCCCACCAATTTGGAGTAGAAGCATTACTACTAGTGCCTCAACCGTCCTGAATTGACGGTTCGCGTGGCCGGGGCTGAGTCTTCGAAGCCCCGGTTTGGACTCTGACTCGCACCGGGGCTTCGAAGACTCAGAGCCTGTGAAAGTTTTCGAGTTTTCGAACGTTATGGTCGCGAAACTTCTCCAGATGGATTTTGATCGACCTCTTTTC
>JBGQCZ010000064.1:0-12380 GCA_041495645.1 Gemmataceae bacterium
CTTCTTCGTGTCTTCGTGCCTTTGTGGTGAAAAATCTTATGTCCCTAGATACTCTCTCCAACGTCAAATCGCGGCTCGGCGTTTCCGGTTCGACCGATGACTCGCTCTTGTCGTTGTTGATGGATTCGGCCGACTCCTGGGTGCTGAATTTCACTGGACGCGACTTCGCGGGCGGCGCCTATACCGAGTATTTCCCCGGCAGTTCCGAGTTCCTGCACCTGGCCAATTACCCGGTCGCGTCGATCACGAGCGTGAAGGTGGACCCATCGGAATCGTTCGGCGCCGACACGATCATTTCCACGAGCAGCTATGCGGTTCATTCCGAGCGCGGCGTCATTCAATCGAAAATTGGACCGTTCGTGAGCGAAGAGCGGCGACCGGGCTTGATCAATGCCGATACGCCGGCTTGGACTGCCAGCCCGCGCGCCGTGCAAGTGGTCTATGCCACCGCGACCGGCTCGGTGCCCAACGATGTGAAGGAAGCCTATGCCCAGCTCGTTGGGCATTGGTACCGGCAGGTGAAGACGCAGGTTGCGACCAATTTCCAAAACGTCGACCGGCAGACGCTCGGCGACGTAACGGTCGCTTATCGATTGGATCAACTCGTGAAGCTGCCGCTGCCGCCGGACATCGAACGGCTGCTCGCGCCGTATCGAACACCAGTCCTTTGAGTTTGCGTTTCGCGCTCGCGGCCGAATGTTCGCGCATGCGCGAAATGCCAACGAATGTGAGTCACCATGTATACTCCTGCTGCCTACCTCTCCACCACTTGCGACCTCTACCGGCCGTTCGGGGCCGGGCCGCCCACCACCACCGGCATTAGCTGTCGACTGGTACCAGCGGCGAACGCGGACCTGCCGCCCGTCGCTGGGCTGGTATGGTCGCACTACATCGACCTCGACGAAACCGTGGATATCCGCGACGGCGTCACCCGCACTCCCGGCGCCGGCGCGCTCCTCTTTGCCGACGGCGATGAAGTTCGCATCCCTAACACTTCCGGCACCCGGTACGTTGTAACCTGGGTGGTGACGATCAACCGTGGTTCGTCGCGGCAGTTCAAGCGGGCGTATTTGTTGCGGGATACAGCGGTTTGGCCCGGCCCGTGATTTTCCGCCCAAACGGAACCACCTGCTGCCTAGAGTGTTAAAGAGATACCCGACGAGTCGATCGCGGGAATTCTGATATGCGGGGAGTTCGAGTCATGACGAGAATTCGCTGTCTGCTGGTTCTGACCGCGGCTTTGGTCGGAGTCGGGTCCATGTTGGCCGACGACGCCAAACCGACCGACCCCAAAGCGATCCGAAAGGCCCGCCAGGAAGCACGGCAGAAGGCCGCCGCGGAGGCCGAAGCCAAGACCAAAGCCGAGGCCGACGCCAAGGCGAAAGCCGAAGCGGAGGCGAAAGCGAAGGCCGACGCGGAAGCCAAGAAGAAAGCCGAGACCGCCAAGTCCACCCCAGCCACGCCCAAACTCGATCATCAACCGCTCACCAAGAAGATCGACGACGAAATCACCAAGCGGCTGACTGCCGAGAAGGTGCCGGCTTCGCCCAAGGCCGACGACGCCGAGTTTGTCCGCCGCTTGTATTTGGATCTTACCGGCGTCATCCCAGGCGCCGCCAAGGCCGCCGAGTTCATCGACAGCAAGGATGCCAACAAGCGAGCCCAGCTCATCGACGAATTGCTTGCCGGCCCCGCGTTCGGCAAACACCAGGCCGACATTTGGGACAATTTGCTATTCCAGCGCACGACCGACAATCGCGCCGTCAAGAAAGATCCGCTCACCGAATGGCTCGAACAGAAATTCAACGACGGCACGACCTGGGACACGCTGGTCACCGAAATCCTGACCTCGACGGGCAATCAGGAAGAAAACGGGGCCTCGACTTATTTCCTGGCAACTCTTTCCGCCGACAAGATGGTCGATTCCACGAGCAAACTGTTCATGGGCATCAAGATGGAATGCGCCCAATGCCACAATCATCCATTCACGGGCTGGAAGCAAAACGAGTATTGGGGCATGGCGCAGTTCTTCATGAAAGTGCGCGTGCAGGGCAACACAAAAAACGCCAAGAATGGCGCGACGCCGGGCGTGACCGAAAGCGGCCAGGGCCGGCAGCGCAATCTGCCCGAATCGGCCAAAGCCGTGCCGGCGAAGTTCTTCAAGGGTGAGGAGCCGAAAGTCGGCCGGGCCGAACCCATGCGTCCGGTGTTGGCGAAATGGTTGACTTCGCCGGACAACAAATATTTCAGCCGGGCTTGGGCCAACCGCGTTTGGGGCCAGATGTTCGGTTCGGGAATCATCAATCCCATCGATGACATGCACGACGAGCGCGTGCCCTCGCACCCGGAATTGCTGCAAGATTTGGCGAAGCAGTTCGCGGCGAGCGGGTTCGACGTGCGCTTCCTCTATCGTGCCGTCTGCAACAGCGAAACCTATCAGCGAACGAGCAAGCCGGTCGCCGGCAATGAAAAAGATGCGACGTTGTTCAGTCACATGAACATTAAAGCCTTCACGCCGGAGCAGCTTTACGATTCGCTCATTGCCGTGCTGGGCGAGCCGGGCCGCGACGCCCGCAATCGGCCGAATGCCGCCGCCAACGCCAAACGCGGGCCGGTCAGCGCCCGCGAACAGTTCGTCGCCTTCTTCGATCCCGGCGAGGGCACCAAGTCCACCGATTACGATGCCGGCATTCCGCAAGCTCTGCGAATGATGAATAACGCCTTCACGGCCCGCAATTCGGGCAACGTGGCCCGCGAGATCACCAAGGGCACGAGCAAGGAACAAGCCATCGAGAAACTTTATCTCGCAGCCGTGGCCCGCCGCCCGACTTCCGAAGAGATGAAGAAGCTCACCGCCTACGTCGCCAAGAATACCGACGGCTACGGCGATATCCTCTGGGCCTTGTTGAACAGCAGCGAGTTTACGTTGAACCATTGAGAACCAACCAAAACGGGAGAGAGAAACCCATGTTCGATATTCTTCGCCGCCGCGATTTTTTGAGATACTCGTCAGTTGGTTTGCTAGGCACGTCGCTATCGGGTTGGCTGGCCCCGTTGGCCGCCCGCGCCGCTGAGACCGGCGCTAAGACCAAGTCGTGCATCCTGCTGTGGATGGACGGCGGGCCGTCGCACAAAGACACCTTCGACATGAAGCCCGGCACCAAGGACGGCGGCGACTTCAAGCCGATCAAGACCAGCGCTCCCGGCATCGAGATTTCCGAACACCTGCCGAACGTCGCCAAGCTGATGCAACATGCAGCGATTCTGCGCGGCATGAGCACCGGCGAAGGGGCACACGGCCGGGCCAAGGTTTACATGCACACGGGTTACAAGGAAGGAATTGGCGGATTGGTCTACCCGAGCCTCGGGGCGATCGTGTCGAAGGAACTCGGTAAGACCGACTTTCCGCTTCCCAATTTCGTGACCGTCGGCAACCGCAGCTACGGCGCGGGCTTCCTCGGCCCGAAGCACCAACCGCTCAACGTGGCCGACGCGGCCCGCGGCGTCGAAAGCCTCAAGTCGGCCGTTAGTGAAAGCCAGTTTGCCAACCGCTTCGGCCTGCTCGAAGAAATGGAGGCCGGCTTCTTCAAGCAATACCAGGCTGGCGCTTCCGTCGATCACCGGACGACTTACGAAAGAGCCCTGCGGCTCATGCAATCGAAGGAAGCGAAAGCGTTCGACCTGGACAAGGAGCCCACTGCCAACAAGGAAAAATACGGCAGCGGCCGCTTTGCCGAGGGTTGCTTGCTGGCCCGCCGCTTGATCGAAACCGGCGTGCCGTTTGTCGAGGTCAATCTCGGCGGTTGGGACACGCACCAGAACAACTTTGAGCGCGTGAAACAACTGTCGGGCCAGATCGATACGCCGATGAGTGCCCTCATCACCGACTTGAAAGAACGCGGCTTGTTGGATAGCACGTTGGTAGTGTGGATGGGAGAATTCGGGCGCACGCCGAAGATCAACACCCGCGGCGATAAGCCCGGCCGCGATCACTACCCGAAGGCCTGGAGCACGGTGCTTTTCGGCGGCGGGATCAAGGGCGGGCAAGCCATTGGCAAGACCGACGTCGAAGGCGCGACCGTGACCGAGCGGCCCGTCAACGCGGTCGATTTCATGGCCACCGTCTGCAAGGCGCTCGGCGTCGACTACAAGAAAATGAACGAAACGCCCATCGGCCGACCGATTGGCATCGCCGACCGCGGCGCCAAGCCGGTGGAGCAATTGTTCTAAGCCGCTTGCGGCGTTGCAGGAAAACGACGAAGCCCACCTGAGATTCAGGTGGGCTTTGCTGTTTCGCATTCTTACTTCCACGTTTCTTTCGGCAGCCGCCGGTCGCGGTCGTACGGCGGTTTCTCATGGGGTGGAATCGGGTCGTTCGGGAAGTCGTCCTGCCAGCGCGCTCGGGCTTCCTTATCCGCGTAGTATTTGAGCCAGTATTCAATGTCCTGGTCGGACCCGCTGCTAACCAGATCGAGAATGCAGGTCATGCCGGGGAAAGTGTCTTCGCGCAGGGAATCCGACCACAGGTTTTCGTACAACTCGCGGTCGCTGAAATGATTAGTCGACAGCAGGTAGACTTGCATTTCGGCGAGAGCCTCGATGATCTCCCAGAGTTTGGCGTGCAGCTGCTTGTCGGTCATTTCATCGGACGGCGGCAGGTCGATGCCGCGGTCCAGTAACTGCTGGAAGTGCGAGTTTCGCGGCGCTTTCTCGAACTCGACGACGTGTTCCCAAAACTGCTCGGCGATGCCCGGAGGACAGTCGCTGGATTCCCAGGCGTGCATCTTTCCGCCGGCCAGTTCCTCGGCCTGGGCCTTGAGTTCGTTGATGCGGATCTCGCGGTCAACTCGCTTCAGGTTTTTCGGGTCACGGATCGGCATGAGCGGCTCCCCGTTGGAATGTGGCTGGAAGTGGTGGTGAGGATGCCATACTTGCAAGGCGAAGTCGAGAATAATCCGGCGTCAATTTGTGACAACCTGACCCGAGGAGCGGAAGTTTTTTGAGTCAGAGGAGTGAGAGCGTTTGACCGCGCCGATCAACCGTCTGGATTCTCCAGCAATTGTCGGAGCCGATCCGCCAGTTCCGCAGGCACTCGCGGCAACCAGGAATCGTCAACCAGACCAACGTCGATCATATCCAGAATGTGTACCTGATCCTTCTTGCGGTACGAGGTCAGTTTCATCCTCACCAGCGCAGCCAGGGAAATGGCGCGAAAACCGACGCCTCGTTCAGACTCGGCAACGTCTGGCGCGGGCTCCGCATATTCTGGACGAACTTTCTCGTTCGCAAACAGGATATGCACGGCATCGCGTGCCTTGGCGCCCGGTCCGTCGAGGAACATGTCGATCCCAACGGCGTGCCGATAGGTGAACCCCGCCGCCGCCAGGGCCGTCTTGACGTTTTCCAAATCGGTGCGGCGGATAAGGATATCGACGTCCTGGGTATTGCGCACGGCAGCCGGGTCGGCGCGGCCAACCCATTCGGCGACCGCGTTGCCACCGACGACCGCGTAAGCAATGCCAGCTTGCTCGAGCGCTTCCGTAGCGCGTTTCAGGCGCAAACGAACCTTTTCCACTTCCTGCGCTACCCTTTCCCAACCGGAAATCAACGAACCGGATGCGGACATGGACGCGATCTCCAGGACCACAGCTGAACGACAAACCGTCTTCAAGCCATGATACCATCTTACGTTGCGAACTTCCAAACCTCCGACACATCGTTTCACGCACCGCCTGGACGGGATAAGGCGAGTGCCGGCGCTCGCGGGTGGGCAGGAATTGTGCTATTCTGACCGCCGATGTCCGACGTCACGCAAATCCTGAACGCGATCAAATCCGGCGATCCGCAGGCCGCATCACAGCTGCTGCCCTTGGTTTACGACGAATTGCGCAACCTAGCCGCGGCGCAGATGGCCCGCGAGAAACCTGGGCAAACGCTCGACGCCACGGGACTGGTGCATGAGGCGTATTTGCGGCTGGTTCCCGACCACGGGGATAAACCCCGTGGCTCGCCAGAGTTTGCCAATCGCCGTCATTTTTTCGCGGCAGCGGCCGAGGCGATGCGGCGGATTCTGGTCGAGAATGCCCGGCGAAAACGCAGCGAGAAACGCGGCGGAGATCGACAGCGAGCCGATCTCGATCCGGATCAACTCGCTGCCCCGGATCGCTCCGATGATCTGCTCGCGCTGGACGAAGCTCTGCAATTGCTGGCCCAGACGGAACCGCAAGTCGCCGAACTCGTCAAGCTGCGTCACTTCGCCGGGTTGACCGGCAAACAAGCCGCCGACGTCCTTGCCGTGTCGCCGCGAACCGCCGACGCCTGGTGGGCTTTCGCCCGCGCCTGGCTGCTGGCGAAAGTCCAGGGTGAAACGTAATCTTGAGAAATATCCAAAACCAACTGCGCGAATCGATTGCGGAATGCGCATGGAGTAACGGGAAGATGAATGCTGAATCCCGGAGCCTGCCATGAGCGAACGCGATCTATTCATTGCCGCCCTGGAAAAGAGCGATTCCGAACGAGCATCCTGGCTCGCGAACGCATGCGCTGGGGATGACAGCTTGCGGTTGCGCGTGGAAGTCCTGCTTCGGGCTCACGATCGGGCGAGCCGATTTCTGGCGGCGCCGGCGGTCGAGCAATTCAACTTTGAAGCGATCACGGCCAATCGACCGACGCACACGGCTGACGGTACGAACTGGGTCGGCAACGACATGCCCCTCGACTTCCTGTCGCCGGCCGAAAAGCCGGACCAGCTCGGCAAGCTCGGAGACTACGAAATCCTGGAAGTGGTCGGCCGCGGCGGAATGGGCGTGGTGCTGAAGGCGTTCGAGCCGAAACTGCACCGCCTGGTCGCGATCAAGGTCATGGCCCCGCATCTGGCCGCAAATCCCGCCGCCCGCCGCCGCTTCGAACGCGAAGCCAAGGCCGTCGCCGCGGTGCGAAATGAACACGTCGTCGCCATTCACGCCGTCCAGTCGGATGGTGCGAATCCGTACCTGGCGATGGAATTCATCGGCGGCGTGTCTTTGCAGGAACGGCTGGACCAACGCGGCCCGATGGACGTGAAAGAAATCCTGCGCATCGGGCAGCAAGCGGCGTTGGGTCTGGCGGCAGCGCATGACCAAGGCCTGGTGCATCGCGATGTAAAGCCCGCGAATATCCTGCTGGAAAACGGCGTCGAACGCGTGAAGCTCACCGACTTCGGCCTCGCCCGGGCTGTCGACGATGCCAGCATCACGCAGAGCGGCACGATCACCGGCACGCCGAATTTCATGTCGCCGGAGCAGGCCGACGGGAAGCCGATCGATCATCGCTCGGACTTGTTCAGCCTCGGCAGCGTGCTGTACGCGATGGCGACGGGTCATCCGCCATTTCGCGCCGATGGCGTGGCGGCGGTGCTCAAGCGCGTGGCCGCCGACGCGCCCAGGCCAGTTCGCGAAATCAACTCCGACATCCCCGACTGGCTCGACGCGATCATTCGGAAACTGCATGCGAAGGACCCAGCTCACCGCTTTCAAAGCGCGAAGGAAGTCGCCGATTTGCTGGGCCAACATCTGGCGCACTTGCAGCAACCGGCAGTCGTGCCGATGCCGAAGCCCGTCGCGAACGTTTACTCCGGTCCGAAACTTCCTTCGATGGGAAAGGTTCCTGACGCCCTGGTCGTGCTGGGGCTCTCGTTTACCGTGCTGGCCTACAACTCGTTCCAGCTCTTGTGTTGGCGACAGTCCGATTTCAAGATCTCGTTCGGGTGGGTGGCTGGAGTTGGGGTAATTGCATTTACGACTTTTTTCATGGTCCTCTCGATCGCACTATTCTTTCGGCAGACGCGGCGGCCCGTCGCCAGGACGCTCCTGTTCGTCGTCACGGCGGTCGCGACGGGATATCTTGCGTTTGGCTTGACAATGCCTCCAGACTGGTTCCGATGGTGGCAGTCGTCCGAGCCCGTTGACGATCGGGCCCAATTCGCGGCCAACTGGAACCGCGACCTGATCAAGCGCGTCACCATCGAATGCGACGGCAAGATTGTCGAGGAATACGACGGAAAGGCAATCGGAGTGGGTACGATGCTTTCTCCGGGCGCCTACACGATTCGCGGTTTCAAGAACGACCGCGAAGTATATCGCGAAGAGTTTTATCTCGAACCGGGCAAGAGTCGGGCGATCGACATTTTCGAATCGCCTCAATCCGCGGCCTACGCGCCGCTGCGGATCGACTGCGCTACAGTACCCGCGATCGTCGCCGTGGATGGCCCCGGACTCAAATCTGAGATTCAACTTGCAGGCGGAACCGCGGGCGTGACGCAGGGCTTGAAAGTCGGCGTGCGCTACAAGCTCGTTGTTTCCAAAGGAGACCAGCTCATTCATACCGAGTCGATCCGACTCGAAAGCGGGGAAAGACGCGAGCTGCGGATCGGCAACGTCGTATTCCCCGAGCGCGGCGTTCAACTGAAACCGAAGAATCGCGGCTTCCCGAACGACGTGATGCAAGTACAGATCGCTCCCGATTACAAATCGGTCGCGGTCGGCCGGCTCGATGGCCCGATCCTCGTATTCGACGCCGCGACCGGCAAGGAACGCTTCACCATCTCTCGCTTTCCTACGGAAGCAACGGCCTTCGGCTTCACGCCGAATAGTTCGCAAATCGCCTTCGTGACGGATACCGTACCGGGCGAGCGCGTGATCCGCTTCGCCGCGATCGCGGACGGCGCCGCCGTGGGCCGCGACCTGAAGACGCTACACGGCGAGCTCGTGAATTCGCGCGCCCTGGCCTTTTCCCCTGACGGAAAGCGGCTGGTCGTCAGCAGCGCTCATGGCTTCGACCCGGCAGACCGTTTCCGCTCGCGTATCCATTGCTGGGAACTGCCGGCCGGGAAGGAAGTGCCGCCGCTGGAGTGGCAGGAAGGGACGACTGAGCAAATGCAATTCACGGCGGACGGGGCCGAGGTACTGGCCGTCACCGGGATCAAGTACGCCCTGGCGTGGAAGTGGACTTCCGGAAAAGTGGACCGCCGGCTCGAATCCAACTTCGCACTGGACGTTCTGACTGCTGGCACCGAGTGGCATGCGGTCGCTGGTTGGAGCGAGTCGCTCGGCAAGGCCGCCGTCCTCACCTGGCCGCCCGAATCGCTGCGCGAACCACCCTGGCCAAGTCCACCGCAATACTCGGTGCGCTTCGCCTGCCTTGCGATTTCGCCCGATGGCCGCCTCATCGCCGCCGGCAACAAGGGCGTCGCCGACGCGCCGTGGGAAAAGCGGGCCGCGATCCGCGTTTGGGATACCAAGACCGGAGCGGAAAAAGCCGTCTTGCTCGGCCACACCGACTGGATCCTCGACCTCGTCTTTTCGCCGGACGGCAAGGGCTTGATATCCGCAAGCAAAGATGGAACCGTGCGCTCGTGGAAGCTGCCGTAACGCTTGCGGTTCGCGTCTCGCGGCCGTATGCTCAACGTCCATGTCCGACGTCACCCAAATCCTGAACGCGATCGAATCCGGCGATGCGCAGGCGGCATCACAACTCCTTCCGCTCGTCTACGACGAACTGCGCCGCCTTGCCGCGGCGCAGATGGCTCGCGAAAAACCGGGGCACACGCTCGACGCCACGGCGCTGGTGCATGAGGCGTACTTGAAGTTGGTGGGCGTGGAAGACCACGGGGATAAACCCCGTGGCTCGCCGTCGTTTGCCAATCGCCGGCATTTTTTCGCCGCCGTTTCGGAAGCCATGCGACGAATCCTCGTCGATGCTGCCCGCCGCAGGCAGAGCCAAAAACGCGGCGGGGAACAAGTGCGCCATGTCATCGATGACTTGGATCTTGCCGTGCCCGAACCGCGCGAAGACCTCGTCGGGCTCGATGAATCGTTGCAGAGATTAGCCGCCGCCGATCCGCAAGCGGCGGAACTCGTCCAGTTGCGCTACTTTGGCGGAGTTTCGCTTCTGGATGCGGCGGAAATGCTCGGTGTCTCGCCGCGGACGGCTCATCGGCTTTGGGCTTATGCCCGAGCATTTCTGCACCGCGAAATGCAAGTTTGAGTTTTTTTGGCAGACTTGAAGCCCCGTTTGCGCCTATCTCAATAGAGGCGATTCGCACCTTCTGCCGAGATTCGTCATGAACGAACGCAGCATCTTCCTTCAGGCGTTGGAAAAGAACGGCGTTGCTGAACGAACCGCATATCTGGCAACGGCTTGCGGCGACGACCCGGCGCTGCGGTCGCGGGTCGAGCAGTTGCTGCAATCACACGCCGACGCGGGCAGTTTTCTGAAGACTCCGGCCCTTGAGCAGAACGATGCGCCGAACGCGACACCGCCCGATGCCACGGAAACCCACACCGCCCATTTCCCGCACGGCGAGCGCAACGATTCGCTGAACTTTCTGCAGCCGTCACAACGGCCCGATTCGCTCGGCCGGCTCGGTCATTACGAAGTGTTGGAGGTCGTCGGCCGCGGTGGCATGGGCCTGGTGTTGCGGGCCTTCGACGAGAAACTGCACCGCGTGGCGGCAATCAAAGTCATGGCCAACGAAATCGCCGGCAGCGGCCCGGGACGCAAGCGATTTTGGCGCGAAGCCAAAGCGGCGGCCGCCGTGGTCCACGATCATATCGTGCCCATTTACGCCATCGAAGACGACAGTTCGGTCCCGTTCCTGGTCATGCAATTCATCGAAGGAAAATCCCTGCAACAGAAGATCGACGACGAAGGTTCGCTCGAACTCAAAGAGATTCTTCGCATCGGCTTGCAGATCGCGTCGGGACTGGCGGCGGCCCATAAGCATGGATTGGTCCATCGCGATATCAAGCCGTCGAACATTCTGCTGGAAAACGGCGTGCAGCGGGTGAAGATCACCGACTTCGGCCTGGCCCGCGCCGTGGACGACGCCAGCATCTCGCACTCGGGCGTAATCGCCGGCACCCCGCAGTACATGTCGCCGGAGCAGGCCGACGGCAAGCCGGTCGATCATCGCAGCGACCTGTTCAGCCTCGGCAGCGTCATGTACGCCATGTGCACCGGCCGCCCGCCGTTCCGCGCCGACTCGACGATGGCCACGCTCAAACGCGTGTGCGAAGACGCCCCACGGCCCATTCGGGAAGTAAACCCAGACATGCCCGAGTGGCTGTGCGAGATCGTCGCCAAGCTGCACGCGAAGAAGCCGGAAGATCGATTCCAAAGCGCGAAGGAAGTGATGGAGATGTTGGAGAATCATTTAGCGCATGTGCAACAACCAACCTTGGCGTCCCGGCTGGCGCCAGCGGAAACGCGCGAGGCGCCTTCTTTGCCGGACCGTCCGATCCGCGGCGTCCTTGCCGTGGCGGCGGCGTTCCTCCTGGCAGTCCCCGTCATTTGGTACATGAATCATGTCGCCTTTCCGCCCGATGGCTATCTGCGCATCAAGGCGTACGATGCCGATTTGGCGGTTACAGTTGATCGTCTCGCCGTCTCACTGACGTCAAACGAGGAGTCTTCCGGCGAGGTCGATCGGCTAAGCGGAGTTGCGACGACCCGGGTCGGCGCCGGAATCAGACATGTGCGTGCGTCGAAAGATGGGAAGGAGTTCTATTCGGAGATTTTTGAAGTGCGGTCCGGTGAAACAACCAATGTCCGCATCCCGCGCCCAAAATCAATACTTCAAGAAGGGGGACACTGGAAGCCGCTTTTCAACGGCCGCGATCTGACGGGATGGAAGACGCATCCCGACCAGCCGGGCGATTGGAAAGTGGAAGACGCGGCTCTTAGGGCCCAGGGACGGAAAAGCTATCTGTTCAGCGAACGTGGCGACTACGAGAATTTTCATCTTCGCCTCGAGGCCATTGTCACCGACCTTGGCGCCTTTGGAATGTATTACCGCAGTGGGTTCGGCCTCGTAGGTAAAGATATCGAGTCCCGGCGGCCGTCGGGTTACGTCGCCGGCTTCCCGGTTGACGACCGCGTGCAACTACAGCAGTTTCGAGACCTGTTTAAGCCCAATGAATGGTTCACGCTGGAAGTAATTGCCAACGGCAACCACCGCGTCGAAAAGTACAATGGGAAAATCATTTTGGACGTCGTGGACAAGGACCCGAAGTTCCGAGCGGGCCATTTCGTCCTTCGGCAGATGAACAACGATTCCGCTACGTTCTTCCGCAAGATCGAAATCAAGGAACTGCCGGGGACGGAAAAGAAGGCTGAGCCGCCGCAACCCAAGCTCCTCAAAACCTTCGACCCCGCCAAGGAGAAGCCCGTGCCGCCGCCGCGGGCCGATGCGAAGACGGCCGTCACGGTCGAAGACGGCGCCTGGCGCATTGAGAACAATACGAAACAAGGCAATTTCCACGTCTTGCTGGCCACGGTGCGCGACGGCATTCCTGAAGACGGCATCCTCATCTGCCGGGCCAAGGTAAAACTGAAACCCATCC
>JBGQCZ010000065.1:0-12363 GCA_041495645.1 Gemmataceae bacterium
CAAAAGATGGAGGCCATCGGCCAGCTCGCGGGCGGGGTGGCTCACGACTTCAACAATCTGCTTACCGTGATTTCGGGCTATTGCGAATTGCTGCTGTCCATGACCGCCGCGGACGATAAACGGCGCAACATGCTCGAAGACATTCGCCGTGCGGGCGACCGCGCGACCGCTTTGACACGCCAGCTCCTCGCCTTTAGCCGCCGGCAAATCCTCGAGCCGCGCGTGCTCGACCTCAACGCCGCAGTCCTCGACATCGAAAAAATGTTGCAGCGCCTCATTGCCGAGGACGTGCGGTTCCTCACCGTGCTGCGGCCGGAAATCCACATGGTGAAAGTCGATCCGGGCCAGATCGGTCAGGTCATCATGAACCTGGCCGTGAATGCGCAACATGCGATGCCCCACGGCGGAACGCTCACGATCGAAACGCGGAACGTCGCATTCGATGAGCAGCACCGACTGAAGCACCCGGAGTTCCGTCCAGGCGAATACGTGACGTTGACTGTCTCGGACACTGGGACGGGGATGACGCCCGAAGTAAAAGCGCGAATCTTTGAGCCGTTTTTCACGACCAAGGGGACCGTCAAGGGGACCGGACTTGGGCTGGCTGTCGTTCACGGGATCGTCAAGCAAAGCGGCGGCCACATCGAAGTCGAGAGCGCTGTCGGCGTGGGAACCACATTCAGGATCTTTCTTCCTGCCGTACACGAACGCCCGGAACGCGATCCGGACTCCAATACGGTGCGACCGACCTACGGCACCGAGACGATTTTGTTGGTCGATCGTAACGACGCGGTCCGAGATCTGGCCGCCCTCGCTCTCCAACGATGCGGATACACCGTGCTGAGAGCGCTAGGCGCTCGGGACGCGCTTCAAATCATGAACACGCGCCTCAAGGCGATCGACCTCTTATTAACTGACGTCGTGATGGTGGAATTGGACGGCCGCAAACTGGCGGAGAGTCTTCGTTCCCGTTTCCCGGGTCTCAAGACCCTGTATTTGAACAGCTATACGGACGACACCGTCGCACGAGAGGATCAGTTGCAAGCAGGCGAGGCCACATTGCAAAAGCCATTCACGCCGACTGCGCTGGCGCAAAGGGTGCGGGAGGTTTTGGACGGAAAATAGCACGAGCGATCGTGAAATCGGTTATTCACGCTGAGTCAACGTCACGCGGCGCAGTTGGTCATTGCGAATAAACCAGCACGTGAGCGGGCCGAAATCCTTGCGGTCGGGATGCGTCAGCACCCAAACCACGTTGTCGAGCGACACCATCTCCCAATGATGTAAGCCGACGATCACGTCGCCGGGAAGCAAACCGGCTTTGTGCGATATTCCCTCCTTGGCCATCGTGACAATCCGCAGTCCGGCGCCCAACTGGTCGTTGACCGCCTTCACGTTCTTCGCGTCGGCCGGTTTGAGCGTGACGCCCAGGCGACTGGACACCAGGTTCGCAGCATTGTCGGTTTCCGCCGATTCGGCACGCGCCAGCCAATGCCGGGTGGCAAAAACCCGGTCACCTGGTTGCAGCCGGTAATTGCCAACTCGGTTGTCGAGCGCGCCGCCCGGCCAATCCAACTGCAATACCCGATCCGCGGCTTTTTCGCTCGAAGTTGCCGGGCGAATGATGAAAACGCGGAAGTCGGAAACGGAAGCGTGCGGGCCCGCGAATTTCTCCAGTTCGCCCTTGAGCGTTTCGACCACTTTGTGGGCCGTCTCATTGCCCGTGAACGGCATGCGCGTCACCCGATCGGCGTCTCTGCCCTCGATGAAGATGTAATAAGACTTGCTGTTGGTCGTTTCGACTTCGACGCGAACGTCGATGTCGTTGCGCTCCGCCGCCTTCACCACATGGTCGCGGATCGCGCTCGTTGCTTTTTCCACCGTCAGCCCCGCGACGGAAACCGTGCCGTAAACTCCAAGGCTCGCCGTGCCATCCGGGCGCACGAGATGCGAACCGGCGACGGGTTGCGGCAACGCCTTGCCCGGCTGTTTGTCGGAACCGCGCACGACTGCTTCGATGCGAATGATATCCGGCGCTTCAATGACATAGGGCGCGTCTGATTTCTTGACGTCTGGCTGCAACTGAGCGGGCGCTTGGGGCTTATTCGCCGAATCCGATTGATAGCTGGTAGTGACCTCGTTTCCGGCCAGATCCTTGGCGAACACGCGCACTTCAACCGGCCGAGCGGGCGCGCCGGTAATCCGAAAAGCGCCATTTGCCGACGGCTTTTCGCCGTACGCGCGCCAATCCGCGTCGCCCACGTAACGCACCTCGACTTTGATCGAAGCGGGGTCGAGGTTTTTGTCTATGATCGCCCACCGGATCGTCGTACCGTCGCATTGGAAGAGCACCACCGGTTGCACGGTGTCGACGACCAGGCGAAGCCCGCGACTGGGAGCCGTGGGTTTCTGATTTCCCAATTCGATTGCGACCATGTATTCACCATCGCGCGGGGCTTCGAAAGTGATTTCGCTCCGGTCGGCCTTTACCGTTTGTGCCTCTTTCCACGAGCGGCCGGCATTGGACGAGACATACAAAGTCACGGTGTCATCCGGTTTCCGCTTTTCAGGCGCGAGCTGAAAAGGAAACGCGCAGTGTCGCGTGTTCATGTAGATGCATGACTCGTTTGGCGATTGTACAATCGGAAAACCGAAATCGATCGCCATTGGCTTCGGTCCCAACGCGGGGCCTTGCGTCACACGGCGATAGGTCATCACGTGCACCACGATTTTCTTGTCGAACATGCCCGGTTCGAATTTCTTCGGGCGCTCTTGGCCGATGTCGGCGACCTTGCCACACATAGTGAGCGAATCGCCGCTGAGCTTGTAAATCCATTGCCGCGTCGGCCCGCCGGGGAGGCTCCAGTCGATTTCCTTGGGATCGGCGATTTCGTTGAAATGCGCCCGCGCGGTTCGCCCGTCACCGTCGGTCACGTGTTCGTTGTCGAAGATGAGGAGCCCGTAGGTTTCTTTCAGTTCTTTGGCAGTGGCGTCGCTGCCGTTCACTTTTTCGAGCCGCCAAACTCCCCTGAGCCGGTTTTCGTCGTTGGCTTTCGGCTTTGACGGAATAGGCAATTCGACGGCGGGCGGATCGGCGGCCGCGCTGCGCGACAACAATGCGGGCAAGCCGATGAGCGAAGCGAGAATGACGACGATGGTCGCTGTGGTCTTGAGTTTGGTGAGCAGCATTTCGGTCAGGACTCCTTCCATGAGGGACCTAGCACCGGCGGCGACGGCCGCGCCGGCCAATAGCGAACGGGAACCGAGTAAAGTGGCATCGCTCAACGACGTTGGGACAGCAGCTCTAACATGATCCACGAACAAGCCGAGCACAGCCGCGGCGGAGAGGGCGACCCCGCGGCGCGTGAGGCGTTGACGCAGCAATTGCCGCCCGCGGGCCAAGCGGCTGGAGAGCGTTCCTTCGGGCAAATGCAATTGCCGGGCTGCGTCACGCCGGCTCAATCCTTGCAATTCACAGAGGATCAGCGGTAGACGGTAACTCTCGGGCAGTTCGAGCAATTCGCGGTCGAGAAGTTCGACCCCATCAGATGAGCTTTCGGCTACGAGCGCGGGTTCAGGAGTCATGGCATTGGCCGAAAGTTCGGTGGCCCGGCGGCGGGCACGCAGGAAGCGAGCTTTGAGCGCGACACGATAAGCCACGCCGTAAAGCCACGGACCAAGCCGCTCGCGCCGCCGCAGCGACCGCGCCTTACGCAGCAGCACCAGAAACGAGGCTTGAAACGCATCCTCGACGTCGTGCCGGTCGTGCAGCAGGCGACGGCAAACGCCCAGCACCAGCGGCCCGTGTCGCCGCAAGAGCGTGGCGAAGGCCCGATCATCGCGGCGGTGGAGAAAGGCGGCGAGCAGGGCGTCGTCGGCTCGGGTGTCGGCCTCGCTCGCCACGCGGCCGACTTGCCGCATCACGCCGGTCGGGTTCGGTTCCATGCAATTCAGCCTCCGTGCTTTGTGACCCGTCACATAGTACTTCCGCGAAAGGGCTGGGCGCGTCCCGAATTTGGCGGTCAACCCCGTGCCAGATTATGGATTTCTCCGCTACAGCGCCCGTGTCGTAAGTCGTTGGTGGGCACGGGTGATTCCGAAATGGTTGCATGATTCCGGTTCGGGAGCGTGATTCCGGCTCGGGAAATGATTCCGCCGGAGGGTGGCGGTATCAGTGCCGGAATCAATGAGGATTCTGCGCTCGATTGCCTATCACACTTCGCCCAGCAGCAGCGGCACCTTCTTGCGCAAGGCTTCGATCTCGCTGTGTGTTTCGCCAAGGAAGGCGAGCAGCTTCAAGTCGTCGCGGCGCACCACGCCGCCCGCCATGAGCCAGGCCCGCACCCGCAGCAGTTTGTACAGCTTCACCAGCTTGCGATCGCTGACGAACACGCCGTCCTCGCGCACCAGCGTTTTGACGATGCGCTGATATTCGCGGAATACCTCTGCCGGGAAAAACACCATGCGATCGTTTTGTTCCTCGCTGTTGCGGCCGTCGCTCACTTTGCGTGCGAACAAATGAGTCAGATAACGATTGGCTAAGAGCAGATCTTCCAGCGTGCAATGCCCTTCCATCCACGGCTTCTGATTCAGGTTGCGATACGACTCCGACTGCAAGCCGATGTCGATTAGCTCTTGAAACTTCTCTTCGCCGACGGAGCGGCTTTCGATCTTGAGCACGAAGCGGTCCTTTAAGGCCGCGAGTTCACCCTGCTCGGGCACTTCGTTGGTGGCGGCGAACAAGACGCGCAGCGGCACCGGCGTCGGCACGCCATCTTGATAAAACTTCTTTTCGTTGATGATCGTGAGGAGGATGTTCAGGATGGCCGAGTTGGATTTGAAGATTTCGTCGAGGAAGGCGATGCGGGCGGTGGGAAGTTTGCCGCGGGTGATGCGGACGTAGCGGCCGTCGCGCAGGAGGTTGATGTCGATCGCGCCGATGATTTCCGACGGCTCCGTGAAGCGCGTCAGCATGTATTCGAAATAATCGTCTTCCGTCACTCCGAGCGCGTCCTTGAATTTCAGGACTAAATCCGACTTCGCGGTGCCGGGCGGTCCGACAAGCAGCAGCGGCTCCTGGGCGATGGCCGCGACCACCATCAAGTCGATGATTTCCTGCTTATCGACGAAGAACCGCCCCAGGGACGTGCGGAAGCGGTTGATGCGTTGCCGCAGCCCGTCGGCCTCGGCCTGCAAGTCTTGAAATGTCGTGTTCTCGACGGCGATCTTCTCGCGAACCATGCCTCGGTTCCCTGCCAGAGGTGTGAAAAAACGAATCAAGATGATGTATTGTAGCCCGAGCCGCGACAGGAGGGGAAGGCAGGCTGGCCAAGGCAATTTCAGTCGGCTCAATTCTCGACACGCAGGCCCGGCACTTCTTGAAAGTCGCTCACGTTGCGCGTGACCAGCGTGGCTCGATGCGCGAGCGCGATGCATGCGATCAGCAGATCGGCCCGACCGATCTTTTTGAGTTTCTTGTGTCCGCGCAGCCGGTCGAACTCGGCGGCGGACTCAGCATCGATCGGAATGGTTATGTCTACCGAACCGAGCGATATCGCGGTACGGTCGCATGCAGCTTGCGCACGCAACAGGTCACGTCCCGACGGGGCTTTCATCAGAAACTCAAATCGGCCGCGCATGATTTCGATTTGAGTGATGATGGTCGTTGCGATTTCAGCCGACGAAACGTGGCCTCTGCGCGACAAAACCCTTGGATGCCCCTCGAATAGCAGAGTCAGAATGTCCGTGTCAAGGATGAACATCATTCCTTCCGGGCCATGGGACGCCCACGCTTACGGTAAATGTCCTCCAGCATTTCATTAAGGTACGGGTCGTCTTTCCACGAGCCGGCTTGTGCCCAGATTCCCTCATTGGCGCCGTTGGGTCGCGGCATGCTGAGCCATTCCTGAATTGCCGATTTCAGGAACCGCCATTCGTTGCCGACGAACCTGCCCGGAATACCTTGCACTTCAGCCAAACGCTTCACATCGTCTTCCTTTAGGCGCAAGTACGCGGCGGTTTCGGCCAGCGTGAACACTTCGGACGCCACGGCCGGAGGCGACAATGGGCCGTTCATCTCGGGTGCGGTCCGTTTCTTCGGCTTCTTCTTGGTCGTGGCCATGGCTTGGCCTCCTCATGACATTTCGGATGAGGGCATTCTAACGGACAACGGTGAATGACGGCAGGGTTCATTGCGGTCCCTTGTTGCTCCGTCGCAACGCTCGGCCCGGCCGCTCTCCGGTGTGCTTGCCCTGATCGAGCACAACTTTGCCATTGACGATCACATACCCGATGCCCGTGGAATTCTCGAACGGCTTTTCATAGGTGGAGCGGTCGATCACTCGCTCGGAGTCGAACAAGGTCACGTCGGCAAAGTTGCCGGGCCGCAGCAGCCCGCGATCTTGAATCCCGAGCTTGGCGGCGTTGAGGGAAGTCATCTTGCGGACCGCGTCCTCCAGGCGCAGGACGTTCGAATCCCGAACATAGACTCCCAGTACGCGCGGAAACGTGCCGAAGTTCCGCGGATGCGGATTGCCGCGGCGCAAGGGGCCATCGACCGCGAAGGCCGAACCATCGGAGCCGATGCTGCACCACTGCTGGGTCATTGCCAACTGCATGTCCTTCTCGGTGTGATGCGCGTAAACCGCCGGCACCGATCCGCTTTCCTCGATCAGGATATCGAACAGCGCATCGAGATCGTCTTTCGGCCGGTCCGGCCGCACCGCCAACGCTCGATCCATCGTGAGACCTTCGTACTTGCCCTTTCCGCTCACGAGCATCCGGCTCCAATCGCCGCCCACCGCCGTGAAATGGTTGTACCAGCCGGGAATTCCGTCCCGAATGTCCTTCTTCAACCGTTCGCGCTGTTTTGGATCCTTGAGCCGATCGAGCATCTTCATGGTCCCGCCCTCATGGGCCCAGGGCGGAATGATGCTGGCGAGATTGTTGTTGCCGCGCGTGTAAGGATAGACGTTGGCTTGAACATTACACCGCGTTTGCGGGCATTCTCGATCAAGCCCACGATCTCATTCATCCGTCCCCACAGTTTCTGGTCGGCGATTTTCAAATGGATGATGTCCACGGGCAAACCGGCGCGTTCGCCGATGGCAATCGCCTCTTTGATCGCCGCAAAGACTTCGGTCCCTTCGTTACGGTTGTGGGTCGAGTAGATTCCACCATGGCGTGCGACGACTTTGCACAACTCAACGATGTCGTCGGTGGTCGCGAGTGCGCCGGGAGGCATCGCAAGCATCGTGGAAAGGCCGAAAGCGCCGTCCTTCATCGCTTCCTCGACGAGAACTTTCATCTGTTCGAATTGCTCGGGCGACGGCCGGACGTGCGATGCGCCCATCACGCTTTGCCAGACGTTGTCGATGCCCACATAAGTCGCGACGTTGACGGCCGTTCCGGACTTCTCGAGCGCATCGAAATAGCCGCCGATGGAGGTCCACTCGATCGCTTCACCCCGAACTTTGGCGCGTTTCGGGCCGAGCTTGCCCTTATTCGGTCCGACCGATTGCCCCTCACCCAGGACCTCCGTCGTCACGCCTTGGCGGATCTTGCTTTGAGCGTTGCCATCTTCGAGAAGCACATAGTCCGAGTGCGAGTGCATGTCGATGAAACCGGGCGCGACGACGAGTCCCTTGGCGTCGATCTCGCGTTTGGCGTTCCCCTTCGGCACCCGGCCGACGGCGACGATTCGATCACCGCGAATGGCCACGTCGCCGTTGAACCACGGGTTGCCGCTGCCATCGACAATCCGGCCGTTGCGAATCAGCAAGTCGTACCCAGGCTCTTGTGATGGAGCCAAATTTGCGACAACCAAAGTGCCGACAACAATCGTCAGGGACTTGGCAACGTTCATGCAAACCCTCCGCAAACAATCTGCTTCACGCGAGTTCTGGAAATCAACCAAATCCGCGCCGTCAACACCATCTTATGGGCCAAGTCGCCGGGGAAGGGATGCCGCACTTGTTTGTCCGATGGTGCTCATGTCTCCATATCAATCCGGCAAAACTGAAATCAACGCGGCGTTTTCGGCGGTAAATTCTGAAATTAACTTGCAACTATCGGCCTTGTCGCAACCTTTGATTGTTGCCCAAGTTTGTGGAAATTCGCCTCGCCTCCATTCGACTTGAATCGCCGCCTGAGGATTCCCGTCGATGCCGTCTCGCCAAATCGCCAACTGGGCGTTTCGTAAGCCGCGAACGATTCGCCGTTGCCGCCCGCAGTTGGAACGGCTCGAAGATCGAGCGCTGCCAAGCGTGGCCCAGGTCATTGCCAGCAATGACAAAGGCAACCGGCCGAAAGTCCGGGTGTTGAACGGCCTCACGGGCGCGCTCATTCATGAATTCGAACCGTTTGCGGGTTGGCCGCCGCTCGGAGTTCGCGTCGCCGCCGTGGATCGTGACGGTGACGGCCTTGCCGCCATCATCGCCGCGACTGGCTCGGGTGTTGCGCCCAAAGTGCGCTTTTACAAAGGCACGACTAGGGCACTCATCGGCGAAATCTCGCCGTTTGGTCCCGGCTTCTGGGGCGGCATCTTCGTGGGGTGACATTTCGCCCGACTGCGATTCAGCGTGCTATGCGTTGACACGACGCGACTTACCGCGAAGCGACCATATCCAGCATCGACTCCAATGACTCCATGGGCAGGCCGATTACGTTGCTGACACTTCCTTCGACCACTTTCACATAAGGGTCGTTCGGGCCATCGATCGAATAGGCGCCGGAGCAGCCGACCCAGCGGTTGGTGGCGATGTAAGCTTCGAGTTCGGCATCGGTAAAGTTCTTAACCCGGCAGCGGCTCACTTCCTGCCAACAGACTTGCCAATCATCGGGTCGTTTCCAAAGACAGCAACCGGTCCAGAGCTCGTGAACCGTGTCCCCGAGTTCGCGTAGGATTTGCCGGGCGTGATTCGCGTCGTCGGGCTTGCCGATGACTTTGCCGTTGTGCCATCCAACCGTATCGGCGGTGAGAATGACACCGTCTGAAATATTCGCCACGACGGCTTGGGCTTTCATCCATGCGACTTGTTGCACGAACTGTCGGCAATCGCTGAAGGGCGCATCGCGCGGCTCATCGATGTTGGCGGGGATTACTTCAAACGTGTAGCCGGCTTCGGCAAGTAGCTTACGTCGGTCGCGCGAACCGCTGGCGAGGATCAGGCGGAACGGGAACGGCTTGCCCATCGCAGTAGCACCTCGTCGAGCACGGGCCAAAGCCGGTCGGGCTTGAGTTCGCCCATGCATTCCATTCGGGAGCAGCGCTTCAAGTAGCTGCCCCCGCACCAAATGGAAGTTTCAACGGTTCCGGCCTGCCCGTAAGGACCATGTTTGGTGACTTTGGTGCAAGTATACGGGGCGACGACCGGCCGGCCCAATGCCGCGGCCAGGTGTAGCGGTCCGCTATCGTTGGCAAGGACAACATCGGCGCGGTCCAGAAGCGCGACCAGTTGAGGCAGAGTGGTCCGACCGGTGAGATTTAGGTGTGGTCCGGAAATCGTTGCGGCGACGCTTCGCGAAAGCGTAACTTCATCGGGAGAACCAACGAGAATGGCCGAACCGCCGAACTTATGCTGGGCGCAATTCACCAGTTCGGCAAAGTGCGGCCATCTTTTGGTGGGCCAACGCGAACCCGGCGAAGCCACGATGTAGGGTGGTTCGAGCGAGCTTCGCTCGCGCTGGCCCACCAGTTGGTTGACCCAACGACGTGCTTCTTCGGCGGTCCGCAATCCGAAAACTTTTGGACCGTCACCGGTACCAAGCGCTTCCGCAACACGCCAATAGCGATCGACGGCGTGCAGGTTCAAATCATCGTTCACGACGTCGGAATAGAACCAACGCGCGCCCTCGCGAGCCGAGGACAAGCCGACTTTTCTTGTGGCGCGCGCGGCAAAACACATAAGCCCGGTGCGCAGCAATCCTTGCAGGTCGATGACCAAGTCGAATCGGCTCCGACTCAAGTCCCGGCCGAATTTCGCGAGTCCGCGAAGGCTTCCGTTACGGTCAAAAGGTAGGGTCGCGTTCAGATCGGGGTGACCGGCTAGCAACGGTTCCAGGGAGCGGTTGATGACCCAAGTGATATGAGCGTTCGGAAATCGTGTGCGCAACGCGTGCAGAACCGGCAACGAATGGACAACATCGCCCAGCGCGCTGGGTTTGATGAGTGCAATGCGCTCCGGTCGAAGCTCGGCAAGAGGTATCATTCGCCGTTAAACTACCCGCGCCTCACCCGTGGGATCAAGGGCAACATCAGCAACAGCAGGCCGGCGCCGAAGAGATATGGCAGCATGTGCGTGTCGGTCAACGAGTATAGAGTATTGCCGAAGATCGGACCGACGATGCGGGCGAGCGCCGAGGCGGACTGGTTCACGCCCAGGATTTCGCCCTGCTTGTCGGCCGAAGTACGGCGCGACACCAGCGCCTGGGCCGAGGGCGTTAGGAATGCGAAGCCGATCACGGCAATGGTCAGTACGGGTAAAATCGTCGCAAGCAGAATTCCGTCGCCGGCCAAATCCGTGGACTTCAGCAAGTTCACGCCCGCGAGGCCGATTACTCCGACGGACATCGTAATGATGCCCACGGTCATGAGGACCACCTCATTGAGCGTTTTCGCCAACCGTCGGTAAAGAAACCCCTGGGTCAGCACCAAAACAGAGCCGACGTAGGCAAAAATCCAATATGCCTTGTCCTTGTTGAACCCAAGGACGTCTTTGATCAATAGAGCCAACGTGCTTTCAAACGCGCCAAAACCGATCGTGGCCAAGAAGAAAGTCAGAATTACTGGCGCTATCGCGGCGTTGCCCAGAGCCGAGCGCCAAGCCGAAAGGTCGAACAAACGGCGAGTTGGCAATGGACCGCCGGCCGGCTTTCGGGTTTCAGGCAGCAACGCAACGGCAAGCAACAGGGCGACTGCAGAAAGAACCGAGGAAAGGTAGCCCGTGTAGCTTGTCGCAGCTCGCCCGTCAGGCGCGACGTACATAGCAAAAGCGCCGAGCATCGGGCCGAAGGTAAAGGCGATGCCGAATGCCGCTCCGATCATCGCCATGCCGTGCTTGCGTCTTTCCGGCGGCGTGCAATCGGCGATCACAGCCTGCGCGGTGGCGATTGTGGCGCCGGCAAGGCCAGCCCCGATCCGAGCAGCGAACATCAAGGCTAGAGCGAGTGTCGCCTGCTCGGCAGGCATCCCGGCCGCGAAGCCAAATAGCGCATAGAACACAACCGATCCGATCAGACCCACCAGAAGAATCGGCCGGCGGCCAACGCGGTCCGAAATTCGACCCCACATCGGCGCGAACAAGAACTGCATCGCCGAAAAACACGCCAAAAGCAAACCGATCACGGCGCCTTGGGCCTTTTCGGAGCCTTCCGGCAGCAGCGGACCAATGTACTCTTTGCCGGTAACGGGCAGAATTGGCAGCACAATTCCGAAGCCGAGCAAATCGACGACAACCACGAAAAAGACGATGATCATCGCCGACTTGTCGGATGTTGTGGGAGTTGCTGCGGAGGCACCGGAAGGAGCAAGCGGCGTGTTAGACGTCATGATGGCTTTTTATGGTTTGCACGGAAACGGGCGAGCGAGTTAACCTGGTTCCTCAGCGTGGATTTCGCGCTCTACCGGGACGCTCGTGCGGAAGTTGATATCGCCGAGCAAGCACGGGTGTTTGTATTGCTCTGGTACGCCACGCGAGCGGACAAGCCTCTCGTTATCCCATTGCTGCCAGAAGCCGGACGGCAGAATCATGAGCCGCAATTGGCCGAGCCGCTTGCTGTCGCGCTTGCTGTCGTATTCACTGTTGTGTTCGCGCATTGCGGCGTCCAGGTCGCGCAAGAATGCCTTGGTGTCCTCTCCATCCAATGAATCGCCGCGCTCCACGAACAGCCCGTAGAACGGCTGCGCTTCGTCCCAACAGGGGGCAAGGCTGTAGGTTCCGGGGCCGATGCCGCGTTTCCTTGTGACGTGATCCATCGAGCGCGTGACATGGTGTTCCGAGAGCTTCTCGCCCGTCAGGTTGGCGAAATGATTGCCCTTGCCGAGGAATTGCAGCAGCGGCGTGCGGCCGAAGAATCCAGTGACCTTCACGAGGTCGCGGATGTCGTAACGATACAACCCGTAAGAGGTTGTCGGCAGAATGAAATAATGCCGGCCTTCGATCAACTCGTGAGCGCCCAATACGGTCGGTTGTTTCGATTCGGCCTCGTCCTCCGGAATGAACTCGAAATAGTGCGCGCCGATGTCCAGCACGCCCGATGCGCTGCCATCCTGCATCGGGATCGTGAATCGGCCCTCACTTGCGACCAGGCCCAGGTCACGCAAGTAGGTTTCACCGTAGTACTGGTTTAGCTGTCGCAAATACG
>JBGQCZ010000066.1:0-12362 GCA_041495645.1 Gemmataceae bacterium
CTTCTGACTTCTGACTTCTGTCCTCTGACCTCTGATTTCTGAACCACACGAGGCCCGGCGGAGAGCAAACTCCGCCGGGCCATCGTATTGGGTATATGTGGGGTCCCGCCTCGGCCTCCGGCCAAGACGGGAACCCCTCGCCAGCGTTTGCACGGTCCCTCACGCCTGGATCGTTTTCCAGCCCAGGAACGACCGAGCGACGCAAACTTGCGCATTCCAGACCATCGGCCCTACATTAATCGCATGTATCGTGGCGTGCTGAAACTTGTGGCGATTTCGATTCCCGTGCTGATCTTGCTTGGCCTCGGCATGTCGGCGGTGATGCGCTGGCGGGAAAGCGCCCATCGGGCGCGCTGCCAGGATAATCTCCGCCGGGTCGGCCTGTTCGCGATGTGGCAATACGCCGATCCACAAATGTCACTGCCGGGCGGACCGCAACGCCTGTTCGAACTTCCCGGCGACGCGCGGCCCAACGCCGAAAGCAAATTTCCGCCCGGCACCTGGCCCAATCCCGAGCTGCCTCCCGAGCACCGCCTGAGTTGGCAGTTCATTCTCCTCCCGCATCTTGGCCGCGATGAACTTTATTCAAGTTTCAATTTGACCAAAGCCTGGGATGACGACGCCAACGCGCCGCCCGCCGCCACAAAGGTCTCCGAACTGGCCTGCCCCACGCAATTCGACAATAGCTCGCCCGCGATTGCGCCCTACATCGGCGTGGCCGGGCTCGGCGCCGACGCGCCGACGCTGACGGCGGACGACCCCAATGCCGGCGTGTTTCGCTACGACGGACGAACGGAAGTGGGAAAATTGAAACGGGGCCTAAGCCACACGATCACCATCCTGGAATCGGGCAGGCATCTCGGTCCGTGGGCCGCCGGCGGTCCGGCCACGGTGCGCGGACTCGACCCGGCCGACACGCCGTATATAGGCGGCAACAGGCAATTCGGCGGCCATCCGAAAGGGGCCAACGCGGCATTCGCCGACGGCTCGGTGCGGTTTCAAAGTGTGGACATCGCACAGAAGGTGCTGGAAAACCTCGTCACGCTGGCCCAACGCGACCAGGAGTGAGACACGCTGGCACACCTATTCTTGAGGATGCGCCGGTTCGTCGTCCTGATACAAACCCACGACGAACACCTCGGCGGCGCGCGTAGGTCCCGGTCAGTGATTGGCGGGCTGCACGTTGAGCGTGAACGACAGCAATGCCGCCAGCAGTAGAGTAGGAGAGCAAGCGAGGGTGTTTAGGCTTCGGTCTACGTCCGTTTCGGGGTTTCCCCGGTTGTGGCTCAACACCCGCATGCCGTGCACGATCGCTGGCTCTCCCCTCGTCACACCGGACGGGCGGATTTCCCGCATCCGGCGTTCCCAGATGCTTCTCGCCGCAGGCTTGCGCAAGGAGTTGACGGCCCACCTACATCATCACCAAGCCCAGGTGGGCAAGGTGCTGATAGTAGCTGGTTCCTTCCGGCAAGCGGAAGGGCCGTTGGCTCCGGCGACGCAAATGACGGATCAGTCGGCCCCGCACGTACCAGCCGATCTTGTGGAACGCCTGCGCCGGGTGCCCCACCTGGAAGTACGCCCGCCAGCCTTTCAACATGCGGTTGAGGTCGTCGATGAGAACGGGCAGCGGCTTGAAACACATAACCCGTCCGGTCATCTGCTTCAGCTTGGCCCGCACCCGCTGCAACGACTTCACCGACGGCTCCAGCCTCAGATACCGATGTCCGCGGCCATATTCGTCGCGGACGTAGTGGAAGCGGTAGCCCAGAAAGTCCAGACAGGCGCCCTCCTCGTTCAGGTTCACCACGCGCGTTTTGTTCCGATTGATCGTCAGGCACATCCAGTTCTCCAGCTTGCCTTCCACCCACGCGATCAGCGTTGGCCCTTGGCAGCGGGCCAGGACGACGAAGTCGTCCGCGTACCGCACCAACTTCGCCTTCGCGAATTGGGCCGGGCCGTTGCCGCGATGAAAGAGCTTGTCGAACCAGTGCAGGTAGACATTGGCCAGCAGCGGCGACAGCACGCCTCCTTGCGGCGTCCCCTGCTCCGGTCGCTGCCCGTGACTCTGCCCGGTTTCGTCCTTTTCCACCACCACCGCCTCCAGCCACATCCGGATCAGGCGCAGGACCGAACGGTCCACCACCCGCATCCGAATGCACGCCATCAGCTGGTCGTGGGGAATCGAATCGAAGTAACCTTGCAGGTCGGCGTCGTACACTTCCCGATAACCCGCTTGCAGGTGCCGGCGGATTTCCTCCAGAGCCTGGTGGGCCGATCGTCCCGGCCGGAATCCGTAGGAGCAGTCCTCGAAGTCCGCCTCGAAAATCGGTTCCAGGATCAGCAGGGCCGCCATTTGACACACCCGGTCGGGGCTCCCAGGTTCCCAGCAGGTCTGTCGCGACGCGCTGCCCCCAATCACCCCGGAGAGCCCGGCCGGTGCTCTTGCCCATTACCTTCCCGGCCGATGGCAGGCTTCACCCTTGTTGGAAGGATGGCCACTCCCATGTCGTTGTTAACGAGGCCGAATCGGGTTCAATACTTGCGGCTCGCCGCTTCGCCTCGCGAGGCTTCGCACCCCGGATTACTCCGACGCACGCTCGCTCGGCTACATGTCGAACGGGCAATTTACATGGCAAGCTCCTTTCAGCTTGCAAGACCTGCCAGACTTCGCCTGGCGCACCAACAAAAAACAACATTTGACCTTTGGATTGCTTCTCGTTTTCAGAACGTAACTCGTTACCTTGCCATGACTTGCCACGCGCACGACAGGCTCGCAAAGAAATTGTTGTTTTTGTGGTGGTCGTCGTCGCGGTCAGAGGCGAGTGGGCCGGTCGCAACTCGCAACCGCGAACCACGCCGACCAACAAGAATGGATTCGATTTGTGCATGACTGAATTCTCGAAGTGAGCGCACAGAAAGCGCCGGGCCGAATGGTCCTGACAATCTATGCTTGGCATCAAACCGATTGCAATGTCAGCAGACGCGCTTCAAGCGAACTGGCGGCGAAAGTGCCGGTGTGGGGCATCGTCAGCAATTGCTGGATACGATCTATTGACTGACGGTCGCGGCACCGGACGAGCCAAACTTTCAACGACACTGTACCACAGTTGCCGAGCCGTCTCGCAAAACTGCGACCGAACTCAGGCGACGCGAAATCGCTATTTTCGGATGCAAACTATTGTTGAACAAAGACTTGAGTAAACTGTCACCCTTTTTCTCTCTTTTTCTTGGGTGTACGGCAGCCACACGGCGATGAACTCCGGCCGCCAGCCGGCAGGAAATCTCGCTTCGATTTCGGCCCAGCTTGCATCGGCCAGCGCTGGCAAGTCAACATCCGCGCCGAAGGCTAGGCATTCCCCCGCTGCGCGGCTCCGGTGCAGGTTTTGGCCGGCGAACTTCCCATCCACGGGGCCAAAGAGATGACGCATGGCCAACTCCCGAGATGCTGAATCAATGGCGGATCGTTGCCTCCACCGCCGCTCCGATTGCCACCGGCTGGAACGAAAGTTGCCGGGTGGGAGTTGCACCCACTGAAGATCGACGCCTTGGCACGGCGCACACTGACACCGATTATTTCCGGACGCTTACCTTTTTCGTGAAGCCGTCAATCATCGATCTTAGGGCGCCCTCGCTTGTAATACTCAAGGTATTTGCGCCCGACTTCGCCGTGTTCCTTTTCGAACTGCTTGTCGGCCAGCGCCATCTGCTCCCATTTGATTGCCTGATCAAAATCGCCGACCTCGGCACAAGCCAAGGCAAGTCCATGCACGTAGCGCATCTCCTTCCAACCTGACAACTTGCAGGCGGTAGTTGCCAGTTCTACTGCCGCGATTCCGTCGCGGTAATTTGGATCGGGGCAGGTTGAAAAAAGCATGGCCTTATTGCACATGGCACCGGCAAACGCGGGGTCGAGCCGGATGGCTTCGTCGTAGTCGCGAATCGCCTTCTGAAACAGGCCTTTTCTACCATGAGCGAAGCCGCGATCAAAAAAAACAGCGGCATTTTTCGGGTTCAGCCGGACCGCTTCATCAAAATCAGCGATGGCCTTGTCGTGTTCATTTTTTTCGTTCCAGGCGGCGCCGCGACAATGGTACGCAGCTTCGTTCCTCGGGTCGAGAAGAACTGCGCGATCAAAGTCAGCAATGGCCTTATCGTACTCCTTCTTTTGCGTCCAGCACCAGCCTCGCATGATGAAAAACTCGACAAGTTTCGGACCTAGCCGAATCGCCTCATCCAAGTCGCGGATCGCTTTGTCGTATTCGTTCTTAAAGCCTAGGACGAAACTGCGATTATGATACGCTGACACACTCTTGGGGTCGAGCCGAATAGCTTCACTGAAATCAGCAATGGCTTTGTCGTAGTCCTTCTTCTGAGTCCAGCATGAGCCTCGAATAAGGAAGAACTCGACAATCTTCGGACTCAAGCGAATCGCCTCGTCAAAGTCGCGAATTGCTTCATCGAGATCGTTCTTGTTGCGATAACTGGTACCGCGAAAGCAGAAGATGTAAGCATTTTCTTGGTCGAGTCGAATGGCTTGGTCGAAGTCGGCAATGGCCTTTTCAAACTCCTGTTTCGCATCCCAAACTGTCCCACGATTGGCAAAAGCAGTAATGTTCTTTGCATCGAGGCGAATCGCCTCATCAAAGTCCCTCATCGCGGTATCTAGTTCGCCTTTCCACACGAAAGCGATAGCTCGCCTTGCAAATGCACTGGAATCGCGCGAATTTTTGCGAATGATATTGCGATAGTAGTCGACTGCCCTCGTGATCGGCACTGCCTCCGCCTTTGGAAACCAGCCTTCCTTTCCGCCCTCTGAGATCCGTAGATAACCGTCTTGGTCGCCGAGAACAATGTAAATGTTTCGCTTCAATTCACCAAAAAAAACCTTTTCTCCCGTCGTGGGGTTAGTCCGTCCGTATTTGATTCCATTTTTTTTCACTATGACCGTCTGCCCAACCCAGGAATCGTCGGCGGACGCACAACTAAACGCAATGAGAAAAAGCATCGTTGCAATGGACTTTTGAAAACGCATTGCAAGCCTCCATCAAACAGGCGAATCGAGACTGGTGAGATTTGAGCGAAATTGGCTGAAAAACACAAGCGCATTTTAGCACTCAAGCCGAATCGGGACCGTCCGACAAGGCAAGGAAGCACACGATGCGTCACGTGCTGATCTGGACTCCTTGTGCCTTAATACAATCGCGATACGCCGCTATTTGGGAATGACCGGGTCGTTCCCCCCTCGGGGAGTGACAGGCGCACCCGGAGGCAAAATTGGACGGGGTGGTTTGATTTCGGGAGGAAATTGTCCAGCTGGCCCCTTCCAACCATCTATGTCACCCAGCGTTCCACCTTTGGGCGGCTTGACCGGTGTCCCATCGGCGGGGTAGGTTTCGGTGACCTTTGGTGGGCGCACCGGTTTTCCGTTTTCGTCGATAACATAAACGGTACTCCCAACCGGCCATCCAATTGGGTAGTAGCCAGTACTGACGCCATAGTAGATTTGGGTGCCATCTGGCAAGATTACGAGGTAGCCACCCGGTTTGGCTTTGGGTTTGGTCCCTGGGGGCCAGACCTCGTAAACGTCGCCGAGATGTGGCCGGTAAATAAGCACTGAACCCGGCAATTCGGGCGGACCAGGTCCAGCCGGAGGAACCTGTACTGGCTTTGGAGGTTTCGCAGGCTTGCCATCCAAACCCGTTGGGTCAATCCGATAGGTAACCTCATTGGCGACATACCGATACAAGTTCGCATCGCCCGCCGCGAAGCCCAGCGGGTCCACGCTGGTCCATTTGCCCAGGCCCGGGCCATAGTATCTTGCTCGGCTGTATTGCAGGCTCACGGCCAAGTCCCACTCGCGGCTGGTGAAGCCGAAGCGGTCGTCGTTCGCACCCAAGGTGTTGGTCAGGATGTTGCCGAAGCCATCGTAGGTCTTCGACCCGAGCGACGCGCCCAGGTAGTCCACCATCCCAATGACGGAATTCTGGTAATCCGTCAGATACCAGACCACCGTGCCCGCTGGCGTAATCCTGGCCACCGGGTTATCGACCCCTTCGCCGAAGAGCCGGCGGTAGTTCAAGCCGTTGGCGCCAGTCAAGTCCGCCCACACATTTGCCCCATCGTAACCGAATCGGTCGGTCACGTCAACGGAGCCGTTGCCGTCGCTGTCCTCGGTGCGCTCGAGGCGGTTGCCGAGCGCGTCGTACTTGTACTGCACCTTCAGTTGCATCGTTCCACCGTCGGTCGCGTGCTTCTCGACCGTAACCAGGTGATTCTGCTGGTCGTACGAGTAATTCCAGGTTTCGAGGCTGGCCCCCTTGCTCTTCTTGCTCAGGTTCCCTTCGTTGTCGTACGTGTAAGTCCAAGTTCCGTCGTTCGTGGTTTGGTTGCCGGTACCCGTCGTGTAGCCGGCTGAGTTGCGGTTGCCGTTGGCGTCGTAGGCGTAGTTCCGCGTCCCGTCGCTCGTGAGTTGATTCGTATTGTCGTACGAATATGTGGTCGTCGTGCCATCGACCTTTTTGGTCGTCAGCCGGTCGAAGTTGTCGTACGTGAACGTCGTGTTATTCAAAGACGTATTGGACGAATCGCGATGCTGCTCGTTGGTCAGCCGGCCGCGGGTGTCATACGTGAAGCTGGTCCAGCCGACCGTGGCGGTGCCGTTGATGTTGCCGTAGCGCGTCAGCTTGGTGATCGAATCGCGGGCATCGTAAACGAAGTCGAAGCCCACGGTCGCCAGGCTATTGGTGAACTTGACGCTGGTGAGCCGGTTGGCGGCATCGTAAGCGAAAGTTTCCAGCCCGCCCTTCGAATCCTGGAACACCGTGCGGTTGTTCGCGGCATCGTACGTGTAAGTCAACGTCAGACTGAAGGGCTCTTGAACGGTCTTCACCCGGCGAGGATCATCTTCACCGCAACCAGACGATTGAGACTGACTTGCCGCGCTTTCCACACCACGCCCATGCCGCCGCGAGCGATTTCATCGATCAACTCGTAATCGCCGAAGTAGCGCACGACTTTCAAATCGCCGTCTGTTTCCATCAGCGGCGCCATGGTCTTGTCGGGGTCGAGCGGTTCGGCGGCATGACGGAAGGCGGAGCGGTCGGCGAGAAATTGTTCGAGTTCGCCGCGAAGATCGGAATACTTCGCGAGCCAGGCATCGTGATCGGGCGGCGAACCGGCCTCGACGGTTTGCAGGTACTCGGCGATTGCTACATCGATGCTCTGTTCGTGGCTATCGCTCATGGTTCACTCCGATTCGCCCAGTTCATCGCGCGGTTGCCATCGTCTGTGTTTGGACCGGACGGCGGCAGGCATGCGGTCCAGGAATTCGGCAATCTGAGCCAGTCTCCGCCACGCCCATTCGCTGCATCCACTATCAAAGGCGGATTCCCGTCGCCGATTGGGCGCGCCGTGCGCGATTTCGACTGAAATTCGAGCCGGAAGGGTATCCTACCACAGGCCAATTCATGAATCCCGCAGTCTGAATGATGAATCCGCGCACTGTTTTTCAGCGGTGGCCCGCGATATCGGTCACGCAAAGGCGTGGTCATTCGTTGCCTAATTGGCACCGTTGCAAGCGCTTCCGACAACACAAGTTCCGCTTGCTGGGTAACTAGCGCACGCCACGATTCAGTTTCGGCGACGTGGTCAGGGACGACGTTCGCGGCTGGGTGGAAATCGTCGGCATGTCAGACGACCCGATTCCCTGGCCTATCGGAAACGCGGCCGTGCCAAATCGCTTGTCGTTTACGGGGCGTTGATCCGAGCAATCCGGCGTGAATCCGGCCAAGCCGTGGGGGGGACTGACTGCCCCCCAGACGATCGAGACGGCATTTCCGACGCGGGCTGTGGTAGAAGCAAGTTTCCCGTCCAAATCATATTGGTCGCCGGTGCACTTTCTTCTTGCATCCGCCGCTCAGCGCGATACCCTCTGTAACTGTCAGCCCGCCTCGATTGCGATTTAGTTCTCTTCCGGGAGCATGAACATGCTGTTTGACATCAGCCGCCGAGAGTTCATCAAAGCCGCGGCCGCCGGCACATTGCCGCTCATCTTGTCCCGCAGCGCATCCGCCGACGACAAACAACCTGCCAGCGAACGCGTCGGCCTCGGTTTCATTGGCATGGGCACCATGAACCGCGGCCATCTTGGCTTTCACCTCGGCCAAAAAGACGTGCAGGTTCTGGCCGTGTGCGACGTGGACACCACCCGCCGCGAGGCCGCCAAAAACACAGTCGAAAAGAAGTACGCCGACGCCGTCAAGAGCGGGAACTACAAGGGCTGCACTGCCTATGCCGACTTTCGTGAACTGCTCGCCCGCAAGGACATCGACTCCGTCGTCATCGCCACGCCCGATCACTGGCACGCCATCGCCGCACTGGAAGCTTGCAAGGCCGGCAAAGACGTTTATTGCGAGAAACCGCTGACGCTGACGATCGGCGAAGCGAAGGCGCTCATCGATGCGGTGCGCAAGACGGAACGCGTGTTCCAGGTCGGCAGCCAACAGCGCTCGGACCGCGAGTTTCGCACCGCCTGCGAACTGGTCCGGAGTGGGCGCATTGGCAAACTCGAAGCCGTGTACGTCAATGTCGGCGTTGCGAGCAAGCCGTGCGATCTACCCGAGGAGAAAATGGAAGCGGGCCTCGATTGGGATCGCTGGCTCGGCCCGGCGCCGATGCGCCCCTACAACTCGGTGCTCGCCCCGCGCGGGGTGCATCAGCATTTTCCCAATTGGCGGCTCTACCGCGAATACTCCGGCGGCATGATGACCGATTGGGGCGCCCATCATTTCGACATTGCTCAATGGGGGCTCGGCATGGATGAATCCGGCCCGGTCGAAATCATTCCGCCCGAGAATTCGAAGGCTGGACACGGCCTGAAATACATTTACGCCAATGGGGTGCCCGTGATTCACGCCGAGAAATCCGCGGACGGCAAACCGGTCGACGGCGTGGTGTTCGTCGGGGCGGACGGGCGGATTCAAGTCAACCGCGGCAAGCTGTCGAGCGACCCGGCCGGCATCGTCAAACAGCCGATCGGCGAGAAGGACGTGCATCTTTACAAATCGCCTGGCCACCAACGCGACTGGCTCAATTGCCTGCGCACTCGGAAACGCCCGATATGCGACGTGGAGGTCGGGGCACGCTCGGTGACTGTGTGCCACCTCGGCAACATCGCCTATTGGACGCACGAAAAGTTCAAATGGGACCCGAAGGCCTGGAAATTCGTGGACGCGAGCGCCACGGTCGAGAAATGGTTCGACCGCGATCGCCGCGATCCTTGGCAATTGCCGAAGGTGTGAGCACAGGCGGCGAGCCACACATCGGCGCGGCTGTCTTAACGACCTTCGGTTGGGCGATGAGCGGACAGCCGGACGCCGTGGTTCCGGTTCTGGCCCTCCTGGCTGTCCTCCCTGCTCTGGGTTGCGTCCCGTTTCTGGCGCTGGTGACTGGCAAGCCCCCTACGCTGCGGTGCTGTTCACGGCCTTCCTGCTCGGATCGGTGAAGATAGCCGGGTGCGTGGTCGTTCGGATTGTGCACCTCACCGATGGCATGCGACCCGTCTTCGAGGAGAATGGTCGGCAGTTCGTCTACAACAACGAGGGCGAGCGTATTTACGGAGTCTGGTGCGCCCCCGCTCGTTCCTTGCCGGGTTCAGGCCGGGACCGCAATCTCTTCCAGGTCCGCCGGGGCGGGGGCGGGCGCCTTCTTCGCCCCCTTGTTCGCCGACCACGGGTCCCAACCGAGCGCCTCGCGGTGCAATTCGACGAAGTGCATGTACATGCCGAGATAGATGACCACCTGGCCGACGACGCGCGGGGAGTGGAGCAGGGCCTTCCATAGGCAGCCCCAAAAGAACCGCCGGGCGGCCCACCCCTTGCTGCCATAGTAGCGGGCAAGGCGGATGAAAACGGCGGCGTAGCTGAGGCGCATCGACTCGGGGCGGAAGCGCACGTGCTCGAATCGGGACAGGTTACCCAGGAGGCGCTCGGCGAATGCGTCAGGTGAGTACAGCTTCTGGAACAGCCACTCCAGGCCGCCCTTGAGTTGCCCGGCGCTGAGGTGCTTGACGCGGAAGTTCGTACGCCCCACGCCGCTCTTGTAGCGGGAGGAGTCGTCGGCCTCGGAGGCCGGCAGGAGCCGGCCCTCAGCCTGGAGGCGGGCGTGCAAGGGGGTCCTCGGGACGGCCTCCAGGGCGTTGACCAGGACGATGGAAATCTGCGCCGTCTGCAGGAAGTCGTACTGCTCCTGGAAGATGGCCGGGTCGTCGTGGTCGAAGCCAACGATCATGCCGGCGGTGACGAACATGTTGTACGACTGGATCTTGTGGACCGCCTCCACCAGGTCGAGCTTCACGTTCTGCGTTTTGGCGGCCTCGAACAGGCTCGACTTGCGCGGCGTCTCGATGCCCAGGAAGACGGCGAAGAAGTTGGCGTCGCGGAACAGGCCGAGCAACTCGTCGTCGCGCACCATGTCGATGCTGGCCTGCGTGTAGAACGACATCGCCGAGGCCTGCTTGGCGTTCCAGCGGATGACCGCCCGCAACAGATCCTTGGCGTAAGGCCGGTTGCCGATAAAATTGTCGTCGGCGAAGAAGACCTTGCCCAGCCCATTGTCGCGCCAGGCCTCAATCTCGTGGATGACCTGCGCGACGGGCTTGTAGCGCATCTTGCGGCCGTACATCACGATAATGTCGCAGAACTCGCAGGTGAACGGGCAGCCGCGCGTGCACTGGACGATCCCCTGCCCGTAGGACTTCCGCAGCACGTCGAGGCGCGGCGGCGGCGAATCCGGCAGGTGGATCTTCTCCGGCTCCTGGTAGCTGTCGGTGTGCCGGCCCTCAACGAACTCGCGGAGGAAGCGCGGCCAGGTGTACTCGGCCTCGCCCTCGAAGAGGATGTCGCAATGCGGCCGGCACTCCTCCGGGATCAGGTTGCACATCGGGCCACCCATCACGACGAGCTTGCCGGCGGCCCGGAAGCGGTCAGCAAGGGCAAAGACGTGGGCCTTCTGGAACAGGTAGCCGGTGATGCCGACGATGTCGGCATTGGTGCGGAAATCGATGCGCTCGCCAGCGCTCTCGTCGCACAGGGTGACGTGGTACTCCGGCGGCGTCAGGGCAGCGAGCGTGAGCAAGCCCAGGGGCGGGTAGACGGCCCCGTAGGGCGTCATCTTCATGAAATGCTCCTGCCCCCAGTATGACGGCGGGAAGTTCGGCTGCACGAGGTAGATATTTCGACCGGCGACTGGACTTGTTTGAGGCATCGGCCCCCTCCTGGGGTCTGGCGACCGCGTTGTCGCACCGCACTCCGGCGGGCAGCCATTGCGAAAGCGATTGTATATCCTATTATACATCCTATTGTAGTCAATCGCGCTCATGCGTGCGACTGCCGCATCCTTGGCAATCGCTTCACTGTCAGCTCGCGCAGCTTTACCGAAGCGCGCCTGATCGGTCTGGTGCAATTGCCAGATCAATGCCGCAACACCCGTAACTGCCACCACGACAAGGGTCAAAGTCAGCGAGGCGACGGCGAGATTGCGCCGGCGCCAGCGCCAGGTCCGCTCGGCATATCCCACCGGTCGCGCAAGAATCGGCTCGCCGCGTTGCCAGCACTCCAGTTCCTCGGCCATTGCTTCGGCGCTGCCGTAGCGCTTGGCTGCAATCGTCGCGAGGTCGCGGTCGGCCTGAGGGTTCAGTTTTTTCGGATCGTCCGGCTCGCGCTCGATCACTTGAAGGATCGTATCGAGTTGCGTTTCGGCCCTGAACGGCGGTTGGCCTGTCAGCAACTCGTACAGAATGGCCCCGAGCGAATAGACATCCACCTCCGTGCTCAGTTGCTTCTCGGATCGCGCTTGCTCCGGCGCCATGAAACTGGGCGTGCCCACGATCGCGCCCGTCTGTGTCAACGCGCCGGCCCTCGAACCCAACCCGGAATCCAACTCGCAACCAAACCAAACCAAACTTTTCACGACGTGCGCCATTTTGCACGATTCGCCCCAACTCACTGCAGCCGCAATCTTTAGCTCTCCCCCAGCGCGCCCTCGAAAACTTTGTGGAGAAAGTGGTTGGACGAGTGGTTGGGTGGTGCGTTGAGGAGTGAGTTGGGTGGTGAGCTGAGTTGTGCGTTGGGTTGTGAGTTGAGTTGTGCGCTGGGTTGGTGGTGAGTTTGTTTGCAAGTTGGTTGGTCGGTTTGCTTTGCCGGATACCGACGCGCCGCGGCCCAAGCGCCGGTTGCAACGTGATCGAGTCAGGCACGGGAGTGAGTGAGGCGAAGTCATGATCGGTTTCTCGCACAGGTGCGCACAGCGACCAGCCGGCCCGCGAGATGTGTGCGGAGCCGGAGTTACAATTCGTCAGTATACTA
>JBGQCZ010000067.1:0-12356 GCA_041495645.1 Gemmataceae bacterium
ATTTGTATACAATTCATCACTATTTCGATCAACATTCCTAAGGCGCACGATTTGGGCGCGCGCCGGCCTGCGCCCTTGCACCCTTACGGTTTTCCAAGCAGGAGACCGCTGTTTTTTGGTGAGGGCTGATGGCGGCCTTTGGAATTGATGCCTCAATTTCAAGAAACGTCCCTTTACAGCAATCTCCACGCACGCTATCCCCATCACGCGGAATCTCTTGCTGCTGGGGACAATTCCATGCGCGGACGCCGGCTAATAAGCGTCGCCATTTTGTGGGCATGCGGTTGCGTTTGGGACCAGCGGGCCCCGGACGGCAAACTGGAAATGCCCGCAGATCCCATGCGCTCGGAAAAAAATGTAAGCATCGTGCAGGCAAACACGGAGGCCTGCACGCGCGTCTACACCGTCGGGCAGCGGCTGCTGTCCTCAAACCCAGACCTGCCGCGGCACATGGTTTTCCGAGCCGCGGGCCAACCCACGCCTGAGATCTTTCACCAGGGAAACAACTCCATCGTCGTGACGCAAAAACTCGTCGAAATGTGCAAGACCGACGCGGAGCTGTCCGCCGTGCTGGCGATGGAGCTTGGAAAGATGACGGCCGAACGAATGGTGCTGGCGCCGATGGATGCGGAGCCGGACATTCGCAAGCCGATCGATCCGGGCCTCATCGGCCGCGACTCGAGCGGCGTGGCCAACACGCCAGACCCGTTCCGTCTTCAGGAGACTGCGATCTACGAAGAAGACCAGCGCAAGCAATTCGCGGCTTCGCGCCTGCCCGATCCCAACCATTTGGCCCGGCTTTATCTCCGCCGCGCCGGTTATTCGCCCGCCGACCTCGATCGCGTCAAACCAATACTCCGCGCCGCCGACGGTCACTCCGATCTCGAACGGCAAATGACGAGCGCCCCAAAATCGTCACCCTTCAATCCGCCCGGCGGGAATTAAAACGCTTGCGGCTTTGCGCATTCCCGCATATCCTCAATCCTCAACGACTGTATTGCTAACTCTCCACCCTTTCGAGATGCGCATCATGTTTCGCACCTGGCGTATTCTGAGCGTCGCAGCCCTGGCTGTCACGAGCTTCGCGCTCGTTCCGGCCTGCAACAAAAGCTCCGATTCCGGCAAGCCGCTGGTTGCCTTTATCAGCAACAACCCCGAAGAGTTTTGGACCATTTGCCAGAAGGGCACCGAAAAGGCCGCCGCGGAATTCGGCGTTCAGGTGGAATTCCGCCGCCCGCCCAACAGCGCGGCCGACCAACAGCGACGAATCATTGAGGATCTGCAGAGCAAGGGCGTCAAGGCAATCGCCATCAGCCCCAATGACTCCGCCAACAAAATCGCGTTCTTCAAGGAAATCAACGAACGCTTGCCGCTAATCGCCGTCGACAACGACATTCCCGATGTCGGCGCGCGCCGCTGCTACCTCGGCACCGACAACGTTTCCGCCGGCCGCTCGGTGGGCCGACTCGTGAAAGAAACCATCCCCCAAGGCGGCAAACTGATGATCTTCGTCGGCAATCTCGACTCGCAGAACGCGCAAGAGCGCCGCCACGGCGTGGTCACCGAACTTGCTGGCGGTGAGGACAAGTGCCAAGAACAATTGAAAGCCCTCGATAAAAACAAGTATCCGATCACGTTCGGAAAGTACGAATTGCTCGGCACTATGACCGACAACGGCCAGCGTGCGACCTGCCGCCAGAAGGCTGATGATACGCTGTCCAAGCACCCCGACGTGAATTGCCTCGTTGGTCTGTGGGCCTACAATCCGCCGGCGATCCTTGAAGCGCTGAAGTCGGCCGGGAAGGAAGGCAAGATAGCAGTTATTGCATTCGACGAGGACGAACAAACGCTCGGCGGAATCAAGGATGGCACCGTGGCCGGCACCATCGTTCAGGATCCATACAACTTCGGCTACGAGTCGGTGAAGATTCTTGCTTCGTATGCCAAGGGCACCGGCGACGCCGACCTGGCCGCCCGCAAGGACATGAACAAGGACAAGCAGATTTACATCCGGCACCGGATCATCAATAAGAGCGGCAAACCCGGCGCGCTCACCGGCGATGAGAAGATTGAACAGGTGGACGCATTCCACGAGAAACTGAAGGACTTGAAGAAGTAACCCCCCTTCGACGCCGCTCGCGGCCTTGCGCTCACCGCGCAAAGCCGCAAGCGGCGCTTTCCCATGCCCCAACCTCCGCCCCTGATCGAAGTTCGCGGCATCTGCAAGGCTTTTCCCGGCGTGCAGGCGTTGCAAGACGTGAACATGCGCTTGGCCCACGGCGAGGTGCTTGCCGTGGTCGGCGAGAACGGGGCCGGCAAATCCACGCTGATGAAGATCCTGGCCGGCGTTTACACGCCCGACGCCGGTGAGATTCTCTTCGATGGCAAGCCCGTCGTCATTCCCGGTGTCGATCGCGCGCAAAAACTGGGCATCGTTCTTATCCACCAGGAATTGAACCTGGCGGAGAATCTGGACATCGCGGGTAACATTTTCCTGGGCCGCGAACCGACTTGGGGCGGACCGCTGCGGTTGATTTCACGCCGCATCACCGCCGACGCGGAGCCGAGCCTGCGCCGCCTCGGTCTCGACGTCTCGCCGCGCACCCGCGTCTCCGCGCTGCCCATCGGCCAACAGCAAATGGTCGAGATCGCTCGCGCTCTTTCACTCAAGTCGCGCGTGCTCATCATGGACGAGCCGACCAGCAGCTTGACGCAACGCGAGACGGAGCGCCTCTACGACGTGATTCGCGACCTGAAACGCGACGGCATCAGCGTGATGTACATTTCGCATCGGCTCAAGGAAGTCGAGATGATTGCCGACCGCGTGACGGTGCTGCGCGACGGCCGCAACGCGGGCGAGTTGAGCAAGGAGCAGATCAATCATGAGGCGATGGTGCGGCTGATGGTTGGCCGCGAGTTGAAGCAGTTTTTTCAACGCACCCGCGCCAGGCCGGCTTCCGCCCCAGTTCTGGAAGTTCGCGGCCTGCGCTGGGAGCGGCGGCAAACGCCCATTGATTTAGCTTTGCGTCCGGGCGAAATCGTCGGCCTGGCGGGTCTGATCGGCGCTGGCCGCACGGAACTGGCCGAGACCCTGTTCGGCATTCGGCCGCTATTGTCGGGTGAGGTGCGCGTGGACGGCAGGGCAATCCGCGTTCGCTGGCCGCGTGACGCCATCGCCGCCGGCATGTACCTCGTTCCCGAGGATCGGCGCTCGCAGGGACTGGTCCTCGACGAAACCGTGAGCGACAATATCGGCCTGCCGTCGCTCGATCGATTGCAGCGACTGCGCTTCGTGGCAATGAAGCGCGTGCGCGAACTGGCGCAATCGATAAAGGAGCGCTTGAACATCCGCACGCCGAGCGTGCGCCAGCGCGTCAATCTCTTGAGCGGCGGCAATCAGCAAAAGGTGGTGCTGGGGAAATGGCTGGGCCGCGGCCCGCGCGTGTTGATTCTCGACGAACCGACGCGCGGCGTGGATGTGGGCGCCAAGTCCGAGATTTACGCGATCATGGACAGCCTCGCTGGCGATGGCGTCGCAATCCTGATGATCTCCAGCGACCTGGAAGAGATTCTGGGCATGAGCGATCGGGTGCTGGTGATGCACGAAGGCCGGCTTGCCGGCGAACTCACGCGCGAGGCGATGAGCGAGGAAGCGATCATGCGGATGGCCACCGGCGGCGGGTAGCCGCAGGCTTTAGCCTGCGCGAGGGCCTCCACGCAGGCTAAAGCCTGCGGCTACAGGAATGATTCTCCTGACTCGACAAAGATCATGAAAAAATACGTCGGTCTGTTTGGCTTCATGACGCTGATCTACGTCGGCGTGCTGCTGGCGAGTCCTTGGAATTGGGACAGCCTGGCCTTGAACCATTTCAATCTTGCGCGGCGGATTGGCATGGAGGGGATCATTTGCGTGGGGGCTGGCCTACTCATCATTTCCGGCGGGATCGATCTATCGCTCGGCTCGGTCGTCGGCTTCAGCGTCGCGCTGGCGGTCATGCTCCTGCAAGATTCCGGTCGCTTTGGATTGCAGCCGCTGCCGGCATTCTTGATCGTGCTGCTTTTTGGGGCACTCATCGGCCTGATTAACGGCTTGCTCGTAACCAAGGTGAAAGTCCAAGCATTTGTGGTGACACTTTGCGGTATGTTCATCTATCGCGGACTGGCCAAATGGCTGACCGGTGACATCGTGCAGGGGCTCAAAGATCATTCGAGTCACATTCCCAACTGGAACGGATGGATCAAAGCCCTCTATTCGGACCGCGAGATTTGGGGCCTGCTCCAGCCAGTGAACTGGCTGCTCAAGCAACTCGGGGCCCAGCCGATCGCGATCCCGGTCTCGTTGGTGATTTTTCTGCTGTTGGTGATCGCGGCGGCCCTGTTTCTGCACTTTAGCGTGTACGGCCGCTATTTCTTCGCCATTGGCAGCAACGAACGCGCGGCTCGCTATAGCGGCGTCAATACCGATGGCTACAAGATTCTGGCTTATGTGATTTGTTCCACGCTGGCGGCGCTGTATGGAATTCTACACCTGATGCCGCAAAACTCGGCGACGCCGACGCAGGACGGCATCAACTTGGAACTGAAAGCCATAGCCGGCGCGGTGCTTGGAGGTTGCAGCGTCCGCGGCGGTGAAGGCAACATCTTCGGCATCGTCATCGGCGCAACGATCCTGGTATTGCTGCCGAATTTGTCGCTCATGCTCGGGATTCCGGATTTCATGGAGTTCATCGTCATCGGCCTCGCCCTCTTAATCGGCGCGATCCTCGACGAAGTCCTGCGCCGCTTTAGCGCTGCCCACAAAATGCACTGAGCCTGAAGGTCGGTCAAGCCGGCGAACCGATTGTCGGGATGATTGAGGGAGTGATATTGTTTACGTTTCGCGCTCGCGCCGCGCGCAGCACGACGCAAGCGCGAAACGTAAACGAGTTGATTACTTCTTGGTTTCGGCCGCCGTGCCTTTGGTCTCCTCTTTCTTGGGTTGCGTCCTCGAGTCCGTTCCCGCCGGCACCGGCAACATCAGATTCATGTTCTTGTCGCCCATGTTGGTCCAGAACGTGCCGTTGCCGCTGTGGAACAACCGCAACACCAGGTTGTCGTTGAGCTTCTCGGCCATGGTGTAGCGCAGAAACGCCGCGCCGTCGTTCTGGAACACGTCCATCTTGAGCTGGTAAATGCCGCTCTTGGCCGTTTCCTTCAGCTTGGTCACTTCGGCTTCCGCCTGACCGAGCGTCTTCTCCCGCTCGGCGTCCAAAGCGGCGATCTTGCTGCCGTATTCGTCCTTGATCTTTTGAATCTCCGCCTCGGTCCGGCTGGTGACGTTCTTCACTTCCTGATCGATGTTGCCTACCAGGAGCTTGGTTTCGGCCGCCACCTTGGCCACTTCCTGCTCGATCAGCCGCTGTTCGCGTTCCACTTCGTTCTCAGTCTCGGCCGTCAGTTCCTTGGCTTTGGTGGTCAATTGCGTTTCGGCCGCGATCTGCTTGTCGCGGATCGGCTTCAGGTAATCCTCGGGGATCACGATCCGGCGGATGAACGCCGAATGCACCGTAACGTTCTTGACCTTGCAGACGCGGGTCAGTTCCTTGGTGAAATCCTCCTGGAATTTCTCGCGGCTGGTACCTTCGAGAAACTCCTGCACGCCGTAGTCGATGCCTTTGTCGCGGCCGATGGCGTGGGCCTGCACGTCGATGACTTTCTTTTCCACTTCCTTGCGGCTACCGTATTCGGCGACCAGGTCCGGCATGTGTTCCGGCAGAACTTCCCATTCCACGGTGCAATCGATGCTGATTGTAAAACCACCCTTGGATGTGTTCGTGATGGAGGTATCTTGCCGGTTTTTTTCGAGCAGCGGAGCGTAGAACGTGGTTTGGAAAATCCCGACTTCGACTTTGATGACCTCGAATTCCTTGATATTCACATAGTAGATTCCCGGCTGCAGCACCTTGTGCAGGAACCCCTTCTGAGCGGTGCCTTCCTCGGCGAATAGGCCTTTGCCTTCGGTGCCGAGCAGTCGCCGCACCACGCCGACGAAACCGGATTTGATTTCGGTCGCGGGCACTTCCTCGATGTTATAGCCGTGCTTATTGATGCGATAGGCGCCGGGTGGGAGGACGTGGCGCTGAATACCTTGTTCGCCCTCTTCGGCCAGCACGCGGCCGTCGGCGGGCGGCTTGCCGCCCAATGCGGTAACGATGCCGATCTTCCCCGGCGGAATCACCGTGTTGTCTTCCACTTCGGTGGTGTAGACGATCGGCATGACGAAGTGAAAGCCTTCGCCCATCACTTCCTTCTGGATTCCTTTTTGACCTTCCTTGGCGAGCACTTCGCCCGGGTCGAGCGGATTGCCGTTTTTAGCAATCACAACCAGGTGCTTGCCCGGCCCGACATATTTGAAGAACGCGGTCCAGACCAGCGCGAAGCCGACGACCGCGACCACGAGCGGGACCAGCGTAAGAATGATTAGCGCTTTCCACCGTCCATTCATGACGGGCAGAACCGTATCAATGTCGTCGCGATCCGGCGGTAGATGTTCACGAGCCATGTTGGCGATCCCTTATGTTTTGTGAATGATCCGATCAAGTTTGCTGACAATCGGCCTTATTTCTTGGTTTCGCCGCCGTTCGGGCGCGGAGCTTCGACGACGGGGGACCCCGTCTTGGGAAGCGTGCCGGGCGGCGCCGTCATGTAGGTCGCGAAGATTTTGGCGAATTCGCTCTCATCCGATGCGAAGATCTCCCTCAACGCGGGAACCAGGCGCGTCAGCACGTGGTACTGCGCGAAGTTCTGGGCGCTGGTGAATCCCTGGACCGCCTTGCGAAGGCCAGCGACCTCGGCCTCGTTCTGCGAGTCGATGACCGCCGCCTCGCCCTTGCCCTTGGCAACGATGCCCGAGGCTTTGAGCTTGGCCGCTTCCAGACGAATCTGGGCGCTCTCCAATTCCTGCTTGAGCTTCGACTCCTCGACCTGCTTCATCCGCTGGGCATCGGTCTTCATCACTTTCAAGCGCGTATCTGCTTCCACCTTTTCGCGGTACTGTTCCTTCAAGGCTTCAACGGATTTCAGCTTTTGCATCTCCTTGAATTGCCCGACCTTGGTGACATTTTTCTGCTGTTCCACGCGAGCGAGATCGCGCTGCGAAATCTGGTCGGCCAACTCGGCCGGCGGCTTCATTTCGCCGAGGAGCACGGCGCGGATGTCGATGCCCAGTTCGAGGCAGCGCGGCCGAACCTTCGCCAGCAACGCCTTCTGGAGCCGTTCGCGCGTATTGCTCACCTTTTCGTTTCCCACTGCAACCGCCGTGATGATGAAATCGCGGGCGTCGAAATTGCTGCCTTCGATGCGGGCATATCCGCGGATGTGTGGCAAAATAACCTTTTGCAGGATTTCGTTTTGCTCCTGCTGTTGATTCGTGCCGTCGAGTTGATGCAGGATGCCCTCATCGGTCAGACGGACGAGCACCTCGGGGGCCTTGTCGCGCAACACCTGGTATTCGACCATGACGTGCGGCTTGAGGTTGAAGCCGTCGCGCGAGGGGAACTCGATGTCCGAAAGCTCGGCACGATGGCTGCGCACCTCGACCGGTGTGATCGATTCCACGTAGGGATTGAGATAGTAGGTTCCGTTGCGGACCACGCTCTGCTGGACGCCTCGGTAGCCGTCCGGCACCACGAAACGCGGGCGGCTCGGATCGACCGCCAGGTCGCGTGGATCCTTGCCGACTTTCAGGATGCGCACGCCGACCTGATCGGGACCGATCTCGATCGCATCCACCTTGTCCCATGAATACGCGTAGGGATTGAGCCTGTAGCTGCCGGGAAGTTTGACCTCGCCGACGATTCCGCGTTCGCCTTCGCGGGCAAGGATGTCGCCTTCGGCTAGTCGGTCCTTGGGGATGTCCGCGCCGTACTTGCGCGTCAGTACCAGGCATTTGCCCGGCGGCACGCTGACGATGTCCTCGATCTGGTATCCCCAGAAAATCGGGTTGAGGAAGTGCCGGCCTTCACCGGACACTTCGAGCATGACGCCCTTGTACGATTCGTCCGGGGCGACGATATCGCCCTCGGGCAGATTGGTGCCCCACCGGTGAACGCGGACGAGGTATTTCCCGGACGGGACCTCGACGCGCTCCACTTCCCACTGCCAGAACTCATACAGGATCACCAGGGCCACAAGGGCCGCAATCGAGGCGATCCAAAACCTCGGACTCTTGAAGAAATTCACGGTTGTCATCCCCCCCAGAGGTAATTCGAACAGGGCTAAGTGTTTCGACCATTTCGTTGGCTTTTCGCTTGATGTTTGGCCAGGGCCTCCGCTTTCAGGTCCGCAAGCTGCGCATTCACAGCCGCGGCGTCAACTTGGGCCGGTTGGCCGGTAAGCGGAATATCCGCCACGTCTGTGTAGACTTGTTCGACGGCTCTTGCCGTCAGCGCTTTTTCGTGAACCATTCCTTCCGCTTGCTTCCAGTCGGCCACGGCGCTGAACGGATCGAAGTTGTGGGCGATGGCGTACTGTTGCTCGACCGTCTGCGCCTCGGCCAGTTGGCTGAGCAGGATGCTGCGGCCAACTTCGTATTGGCGCAGTTGCAATTCCAGCAGGTGCAGCCGTCGCCGGGCCTCGCTAACGTGCTGGCGCTGCCGCTCCAGCTGTTCCCGGAAACTCTCGACCGCGACGCGCTCCAGGTTCAGCTTGTACAACGCGGCTCGCGCGCCTTCGTCATCGTTGCGGGCCACATGGGCTTGGGCCTCGTCGTCGAGGCTGGTGATGTTCTCATCGCTCTTGTGCATGTTGCGGACGATGTCGCGCTCCGCCATTTCCGATCGGGCCAGCGCGGCACGCAAGGCCGCAATGTGCTTCTCGTGTTGCCGCACCACCTGCGTGAGGATGGCTTCCGGTTCCAGCCGTTTCATCCACAGCCAACTCCAGAATTGCCGCAGCCAGCGGCCCACGCGTTTTGGCCCGAGCGCCAGCACCAAGAGCGCGAGCGGCAGCACCACCCAAACAATCAGGCGCAGAACGACCGCTTCAAGGAATCCCATCGCGGAGACCTCCCTGACCTTCACGCTTCCAAACGCCGTACGGTGAAGGATAAAGCAGAGAAACTGAGCAAGAATAAGGGTTTCTAACGAAACCCGCGATTGCACGTATTATCTACCGGGTGATTCGCCGGGGCAATCAATACCTTGAAGGACCGCGCAGTTTCGCTCACTCGTGAAATGGACGTTTCCGTCCTATGGGCTTAGCGGCAAAGCGGTTACGGCGGCCGTGCTGACGGTGAGGATAGTTTCGATGCTAATGAATGTTCCGTGAATTTGCGTGCGCTTCATCATGCATGTTGCCAGCGGAGTATAATAAACGATGCGCTAGCCGCGAATAACTCGCCATCTGCGGAGGGCTTATTCATGTCCTGGCAACAATTCTTCGACGTGCTGGGGCTGCCGATCCAGGATTTGCGCGCCGCGTGGCCGGAGGAGCCGCGACTGGAAGATCGGGCCGCACGGACCAAGAAAAAGTTCGATCGAATCTACAGCGCACTGGTGCAGCGCCGCCGCGCGATCGAGAGTCTGCGCTTGGATATCGAACGCGATGAACGACGGAAGAGCGACGACGCGTTTCTCCGCATCGAGCGAAATCGGCGGCAACTTCTCAGACGCGAGTCCAACTATCAACTTCTGTTGGCGCGCATGGCCCGGACCAAGCGCAAACTCGCCCGGCTTCAGTTCGAAATACGCGCCGTGAAATGACAATTGTTTACGTTTCGCGCACGCTGGTTGAAGCGAGCGCGAATCGTAAACAGGTCATTTCGTTAAGTCCAATCGCAGCAGTTCTTTGTCCGTCAGCACAATGACCTTGTCGCCCTCCGCGTTCACGACGATCTGACGAATTTTCCCATATTCCTCGAGATTGAACTCCTTGAGCGGCTTGTTTTCCTGGCCGGCTTGAATCGGGCCGTATTGAATGAGCCGGCTCGCGGAGTTGGCGAAGAATACCTGGCCCTGATTGTCAAAGGCCATCGACGTGGTTTTCGGGCCGTGGACCAGCGCGGCGACGGGTTTCTTGAGATCGTTCACGTCGAAGATAAACGTCGCCGAACCGGCGGCGGGCCTGATGGTGAACGACGGGTCGGACAAATTGCCATCGGGATGATTCCAAGCCACATATTTGCTGTCGGGGCTGACCACGATCTGACCGCTGTCCGTGCCGGCGATGAGCGGGCCGGTTTCGGGTGTGCGGTCGAGCTTGTAGTCGTCGATCTTCCAGCGGTAGAGCCGGCCATTGCCGCGAGTAAACACGACTTTGGCGTCAGGCGTGAGAACCGGGTTCCATCTGCCGATGCCCGCCGGCAACACGGGTATTTTGTTGCCGGCCGCGCCGGGAATTTTGGTGTCGGAATAGGTGTTTCGCGCCGTGAATGCGGCGATATCCACGATCAACATCAATCGCGCCGCCCCTTCGCAACGAACGACGGCGACGTTTTGAGCCGCGGTGATCCAACGCGGTTCGTTCAGCGGGCCGCTTTTCTTCGAATTCAGGTCGGCGAGCTCCAGTAGTTTCGCGTCGAGCGAATTGGCTACCAGCACCCCTTCCGTGCCGACTGCCAACAGGGTCATGGCGGCGGTCTTGTTGCTGGCCGACACAGTCCCATCCCAGTCGTAACGGCGGACTTCATCGGGAGTGAGGAGGTAGAACCCCTTGCCATCCGCCGCAACGGCGATGTTCGGAAGGTAGCTCGACGCGTTGGAATCCAAGCTGGTCACCTGAGCGCCGTCAACGGTCTTGGGCAGTTTCGGTTTCGAAGCAACCGGCGTCGTCGGCTCGGACGTGACGGGCTCGGCGGGATGGAAGGCAATCGTCTTCCAAGCATCCGCGGCGGCTTTGGCCACTTTTTCTTCGCGATCTTGGGTGGCGACCTTCAGACCTGGAATGGCGGCCTTGCTGCCGAAGTCCTTTAACAGCACGCAGGCGCGATACCGGCCCTCGATTTCCTTGTTTTGAAGAGCCGAAATCACGTCCTTTTCGATCACCGGGCCGAAGTTGCGTAGCGCGCTAAACGCCTGCTCCCCTTCGATGAAGTCGCCCAGCTTTCTCGTCAGATAAGAGATTCCAGCCGGCGCCCGCAACGATGCCAACGCCTTGACGACGTGTCCGCCGTGCCGGTGACGGAGTTCCTCTCCCATGCTGATAATGAATTCCGCATCTTCGGCCGTGCCCCAAACTCCCAACGCTTCAAGCGCTTCGGGCGTGTCTTTCGCATGCTTTCGCAACAGTTGTCTGACCGCGTTGCGATATTGCGCGATGGGTCTGGCGGAAGCCAACTGTTGGCACTCGCCCGACACGAAGCGGTCCGTGTTGAGTTTCGCGACGAGTCTCCCCAGTTCCGCGCTTGAGATTTCGACTCCTTCGGTGCGTTCGCCGGCCTTACGCGATTGCGCCGACGGAGCCAGCAATTCGATCGACAAATTGTTCCCGTTGCCTTCGACTGCCCCCAGGTCGAGGTTGCGCGCGAATTCGGTGAGTTTCCCTTCTTCCGCTTCCAACGTGACCGTCACTTTCTCGCCCGCATATCTTGGCGCCCGCTTGGCCGTGGCCTTGGCTCGGACCCCGTCCTTGTGTTCGATTTCGTTGTTGATCTTGGCCGTCACGAAATCGGCCACCAGTTGCGACGAGACATTGCTCACGGTCAGTGTGCCGGTCGATTTCTTGTTCGTGTCAAAACTTGGCGGCTTGAACCCATTGCCGCCCGGTCTGAATGGATCGCCATTGCCTGGTTTGAAAGGATCGTTGCCCGCGGCAAACGCAGTGGAGTCGTCTTCGGTGCCACCGTTGATTTGACCCTTGAGCCAATCGTAGCCAACATAGACACCGATTCCACCGCCGCCGCAACACATCAGACCAAGCGTGGCAAAGAGCATCAACATGACCAGCAGAACCTTTTTGCCGCGTCCGTTGGGGGGCGGAGGAACGTATTGCGGCTCCTCGATGCCGAGTTCCTCGTCCTCCGTGTAGTGAGCCGGCTGCTCGTCGCGAATCGCCGTGGCATTGGCGACGCGCGACGGCTCGATCGTGTTTACCACCGGAATATCCACGTCGGCGATCGCGCTCGCCGTCGCGCCTTGCCCGAGCCGGGCAAAGCACCGCGACACCACCGTCAAATCCACCGGCCGGTCTTCCGGCCGCTCGTTCAAGCAGCGTTCCAGCAGTTCTGCAAGCGGTTGCGGAATGCTCTTCCAGTGTTTCAACAACGGAGACGTGGTGCCGAACAAGGCGAAGCACGCGGTCTTGGCGAAGCTGTAAATATCCGCCCGCGGCCCGACGGTCGAGCCTTCGAGCTTGCCAAGTTGTTCCGGGGCCGCGTATTC
>JBGQCZ010000068.1:0-12339 GCA_041495645.1 Gemmataceae bacterium
CTTGTCGCCTTCGTCGTGCGCCTTGGTGTTGTTTTGAAACGCCCCGTCGTTGACGGTCCAACCAGTCAGGGCTCTGGCGGCGTCCTTCACATCGGCTTCGGAGTAATGGCCGATTCCCAGCGTGAACAGTTCCATCAGTTCGCGGGCGAGGTTTTCGTTGGCGTGACCTTTGCGGTTGGCCGGCGCGTCGAGGTAGATCATCAGGGCTGGATCGCGCACGGCGGCATTGAGCAGGTCGGCGAACGGCGCACGCGCGTGCTTGCGAAGCAATTCGTTCTGCTTGCGCATCGCGCCGAGGTCTTGCACCTTGCTGTTGCCGGTGGCGAAGTGGTCGTGCCACAGGAGCGTGAGCTTTTCGCCAAGCGGGTCGGGGCCGAAGAACATTCGGAACACCCACCAAGCTTTGAGCCGGCCCGGTTCGTTCGCGGCGATTGCGGAATCTGCGAGCAGATTCGCCGTGGCCACGAAGTCAATGGGTTTCCGAGGCTTGCGCCGCTCTCGCGGCGGTGGAGGGATAACCGCTTTGCCATCGAGCAACCGCTGAACGCTGGCCGTCACGCCTTCCTTCAGATCTCGCTTAATCTCGCCCCAGGTCGCCGCGAAGCCGGCCCGCCGATGCAAATGCACCACCCGGCGCAGGTTCCACGGCATCGCGTCGTCCGGACTGTACGGTGCCCAGAACTTGTCAAATTCGGGCATGAGGCACCCTCGCAGTGGCTTCTGCCATAGTAGATGCCGCCGATGCACCGCGCGGCATGCGAATTTTCCCCCGGCGCTACTTACCGCCGGGCTTCGGCATTTCCATTTCGCGGAGCGTAACATCCAGCGTGGCCGTGCGGTCGGTCGCGGCTGGGCTGATCACTTTGTAAGCGTTCATGTACTCCGGGTTGTACATGCCGCCTTGGCCAACCGTGCGGAAGTGGCCGAATTGCCGGTCCACGATCCCGTCGTCGATTTCCTGCTTGGTTGCGCCGGTCTTCTGGTAACCGAGCCCGTTGACGCCGGCGCCGTACGCTTGGAAATTGACCACGCCGGCGCCGGGCATCACGGTTATCTTGTAGCGGCCGTCAAAATCGGTTTTCGTGTCGCGCCCGCGGTGCCACGGGGCGGGCAGGTCTGGCGGATCATACCCGCCGAATTTATCCAGCAGAGCATTCTTCTCAAGCGGCCGGTAGAACACTCGCGACGGTGCGCCTGCCCCAGTCGCCGCGTCGGTCACGCGCCCGGTCAGGATCACGCCACGCGGCAAATCGATGCCCGTGGTTATCGCGGCGAACCCGGTCGTGTCCAGCACGTAACCGAAGCGATGCAGGTGTTCCGTTCCCTCCTCCGGGTCGGCGACGATGACATACGCTTTGGCCTTTGCCAGTCCGCGAAGAGTAAACTTGCCCTCCTTGTCGGTAGTGGTGGTCGGACTCGGCCAGGCGTGGAACATGTACGTGCCGAACTGGACTTGAGTCAGCGACGCGCCCGTCACCCGTGTTCCCGGCAAAGGCGCCTTCGTGGTCTCGTCTCGCACGACACCGGTCACCGGCTTGTCGAGATCCACCACCAGCGTAAAATTCGGCGGGTAGAGACGCAACGGAGTCTTCGGCGCTCCGCTCGGGTCGAAGCCGGCGCGCGTGGCGACGGCGGCGTAGGTGTCCGCAATGCCGCACCCGCTGACGAACAGCGTGACCACTCGATCCTTGCCGAATCCGGACAAAGTGAAGGTTCCGTCCGCGGCCGTCTTGTTGTGGAACGCCTGACCCAGACCGCCGCGGTTCCAGATGTAGCGGTCGAGCTTGTGGGCGGCTTTCTCTTGCTCGTTGGCGGACTTTTTCCAGTTCTTGACCATCTCGTCGAACGCGCCCGACGGGCCGGCGTGCACGTTATCGACCGCCACGATCGCACCGGCCACCGGCTTTCCTTGCAGATCAATCACTCGTCCGGTAATCGGCAGGTCGGGGACCAGACGGAAAACGGCGTCCTCACGCGGTTCCGAAATCCAATCCACGCCGAATCCGGGCGCCGACGCGACCACCTGCCGCGGATTTCGCACCGTCTGCGGATAAGGTATTTGGAAGGTGAACCGGCCGTCCGCACCGGACGTAACCTTCGGAACGGGCGTCCCGGTTTCGTCGTCGATCACCGTGAACTTCGCCCCCGCGACCGGTTTGCGGTCCGGGTCCAGGACTCGCCCGGATACTGGGATCACTTTTGGAACATCCGCCGCTTGTGGCTTCGTGCTCGGCGGATTCTCTTTCAAAACTTCGGCCTTTGGCTGTTCCGGCGCCGGGTTGGCCGCGGTATTCGTGGCCGAGCCCATTCCCATGCCGAGCGCCACCACCGCGGCGACCGCGACAGCCATGAGCATGGTTTTCTTGACGACCCCATTCATCGCGACTCCCTCGACGAGTGCGGCCACGGCGGCGGGCGGATGCCCAGTCGCAGCAGCCATGATCGCTTCGCACATTCGCGACGGGGACGCCCCCGCCGGGGAGGTAATCGCCAGAGCCAGCAACCCGGCGCCAAGAGCGCAGCCGCGCAGCGTAAGCGCATCGCCCAACCGCTTGCGGCCGCGTTCGAGCCGGATTTTTAATGTGCCGAGCGGAATGCCGAGCCGCGTCGCCGCTTCATCGCGCGTGAGCCCTTCCAAGCAACACAGCACGAGCGGTTCGCGATAGCGGGCCGGGAGCTTGTCCAACTCTTCATCGAGCAGCGCCAGCAATTCGCGGCCGGTGATCCGATCGACCGGCTGAATCGCCTCGGGCACCGCCGCCTTGCCTTCACGCCGCGCCCGCCGCCGCGCCGCCACCCGCGCATTCCCGGCGACCTTGCGCGCCGTCGCATAAAGCCAATTCGCGATCGACGCCTGCCAGCGCTCCGCTTTGGCTTTTTTCACCAGCAACAGAAATGTGGCCTGACACGCATCCTCGGCATCCTGCCGGTTCGAAAGCGCCCGCTGACAAACTCCCAGCACCATCGGCGTGTGCCGCCGCACCAAAGCGGAAAACGCGGCCTGATCGCGTTGATCGACGAATCGTTGCAACAAATCCCGATCGCTCGCCGCGGACTTGTCCGCCTGCGCGACCGACCGAATCACCTGCCGCAGCACCGCACTTCGATTCGCCATGACCGGTCTCCAAGCCCTGATTCTACCTCCAACCGTGTCATGTGCGCAGAGCTTTCCACGGCATCAATGCCCCGAGAGCAAGCGTTGCAAACTTGGTGTTGTTCGCCGGCCTTGCTCGCGCTGCGGGCTGTCTATCGGGAATCGACGGCGTGACCGGAAAGATCGTGCTGACACCCGCGCCGGCGCAATTGGTCGCGCCACTTCCGCTGGCAAGGCGCGTTGCCGCACGCGCACTATTTCCCTCTATTTCCCCTCGGAGACTCGCACCATTCCTCGGCAAAAAGCGCGACGAGAAATTGGAGAATGAAGCGCTGTGCCAGACCGCGCTCAACTTTGCGCCTAATCAATTTGTTGAAGCACTCGGCGAGGAGATCAGCCGCCTTCCGCGTGACCTCTTCATGGTGGTTGCCGAAGACCGGTTTCTCCGGAGTGCGGAAAAGAAACGCCAGCGGGCCGTAGCGATCCTGTAGTTCGCCGACCTTCACCCGATCTACGGGCGTGTCCATCTGGGTTTCGAAGTCGTAGACTCAGAATTCGTCAAAATTGCAGAGCACGACGTAGCGTGGCCGGCCTGGGACGAGACGCGTCCAATAATCGAACGCCTGCCGGTAGTGGCGGTTCAGGTCTTCGCCGTGTTTTTTCATTTCGATGAGAACGGCCGGCTTCCAAACCAGATCAGCGAACGCGGTCCCACCCTCGGCGCCCTACTTGACGCGCATTTCCAGCGTCGCGCCTGCTTCCTTGATTCCCCTCAGCCCATAGGCGATGAAGAGCCGATCCAGAAAGATCTGGGCTTCGCCCTTTTCATCGCCCGTGATGTATTCGGCGACCCAGTCGGTAAACTCGATCAGACGCTGTGTGCGGCGGCTGAGCATGCAGAAAGTATGCCCAAATGACTGGCTGATGGAAAGGGGTTCACGTGGGAAAAGCGCTGGGGGGGGCCCGCATTGAGTCTTCAAAGCTTCGGCTTGCCGCTGACCGAGGCTTCGAAGACTCAGCCCCGGCCACCCGCCGCGAGGCACAGGTGCATTTATTTCTTCTGGTTGCGCGGATCGTCGTCCGGATTTACATATTGGATGGACCACGGTCCCATGCCGTGAAATTGCAGGACCGTCTCGCCTTTGACCCAAACAAAATGCTTCATACCGGTTGGCCAGTAACCATAGGTTCCAGCGGGCATGGCTTTCGTCGTTTTCGCGTCGAACTTGTCGCCCATGCCGATGTTGAACGTTCCGGATATGACCGTCACCCGCTCGGTCTTCGGGTGAGTGTGCGGTGGTACGCGGTAGCCGTCGGGGACCTTGAGCCGAAAGACGAACGGCCCCTCCTTGTTTGGGTCGCCTTCGAGGACGGCGATCATGGCGCCGCTCGGCAAGGAAGCCGGGCCTTTGTGCCATTTGATCTTGTCGCTGGGGAATAATTCCAACTCTCCCATTTCCGATCGGTGACCTGAGGGTGGCTTGGCGGCGAAAATGGCACAGCCAATTGCCGCGAATGCAACGGCAGAAAGCTCGTGGCGCATGACAATACTCCTTCGAGTGAGATAACGAATGGGTATCGACAGGCGTTGAAATGCGTTGTGGGGATTTGGCAATAGGCGGTCGCGCCGTCATTAGCAATGCTTATGACATGGCCGGCAGCGGATGATGGGCGTCGAGCACGGCCAAGAACAAGCGGGCGGGGAGGGGCAGAACGCGGCGTCGGTCCTGAATGACAAACATATCTCGTTGGCAGCTTAGATCGGCGAATTCCGCTACGTGCAATTCGCCGGTCTCGATCTCCTTTTGCACGGCGAGGCTGGAAAGGACGCCCACGCCGAGCCCGCGGCGAACGGCCTGTTTGATCCCTTCGTTGCTGCCGAGTTCCAGCGCGATTTTGAATTGTCCCAATGACAGGCCTGCTCGTTCGAGCGACTTCTCAAAGCACTGACGCAGTCCGGAGCCCGCTTCGCGCAAGATAATCGGCTGTTTGAAAAGGTCTTTGGACGCCACCGACTTCCTTCGGCTCAGGGCATGCCCCGGCGCCATCACCAAAACCATTCGATCCTTCGCGAGGAAACGGGAGTCCAAGTGCTTCTGATCGGCCTTCTGGCCGGCGAGACCCAGGTTGGCTTCACCGCGTTCCACTTGCGCGATGACCGCCTTACTGTCGCCGATCGTGGCCCGAACCTGAATGTGGGGATAGCGCGCGCGGAATTTCAACAGCATGTCGGGCAGAAGATGCTCGCCGGGGACCGTACTCGCCGCGATCGGCAACTCGCCGCCAACGGGAGCATCGTCACCGCTAATTTCGCATCGCGCCAGCCGGTGAAGATCCAGAATCCGCTGCGCGTACTCATAAAGGCTGCGGCCGGACTGGGTGAGGACAACCCGTCCGCCGCGGCGAGCAAACAAGCTCTTCCCCAGCGATTTTTCGAGGACCTGAATGCGCTGACTCACCGCCGCCTGCGTGAGACATTGGCTCTCCGCGGCCGCGGTGAAACTGCTCAACTCCGCCGCCTTCGAAAACGTTTCCAGATACGGAAGCCCCTCGATTTCCGGCGTCGAAGTTATGGTTCGTCGAACCTTCATGCGGATGTTGTATTCGGCGCGTTGTAGCGTGGTTGGAACGGGCGCAAAAGAGCAGCTGGGCATCATGTCGTTCCACTCGCCGGCCAACAGCCCGCAGCGCGAGCAAGGTCGTGTCGCTCCCTTGGCTTGCGCGGCGGGCTCGCTGGCCTTGATTAAGATACTGGACTGACGTATACTTAAAATGTCAATGGGGCCGGGCACTTCTTGTGCGCGCATTTCCGAGGGTCCGACCATGTTCAAATCGATTCAAGTCTTGTTGATGGTGGTCTGCAGCGGCGCGTTCGAGGCGAAGACAACAAAAACAACAATTTGTTTGAGGGCTGGTTGGGGGCGGAGCAACATGTGGTGCCGCAAGGAGATGCGTGAATTAATGGCTACGCGGGGCCGAATTGGATTGTTGTTTTTTGTTGTGCTCGGGGCGTCGCCGGCCTGGGCATCACAGAGCGGCGGCGATCTCGTCCCAGCGCATGGTGGTGCGCAGAGTCAACCTTTCGCTCGCCTTGTGCGCCTGGTAGACGGCTCGGGTGAAGCGAAACACTTCGGGCAATTCGCGTTCGCTGAGTGCCGAGGCATCGGAAGCGCGGGGATCGGCAATGATCAGGCGGCGTGGGGCGGCCATGGCTGCCAGGTGCGGTACGTCGCCGACGCGGAGCAGGCCCGGGGCGAGCAAACCCATGTGGGTGCCGTCTGGGTAAGCCTTTCGCGTGATCAGCGATGCGAGGCTGCCGACAGCGGCAACGGACGTGACGCGATCCGGGAACAGGGCCGCGGCCGTCAACGCGACGATTCCCGCTTGATCGACGCCGACCAGGGCGGTTTTCTGCGTGTCGCGATTGGGTTGTCCCGCCAGCCAATCGAACACGCATTGCACATCGAACGCCCATTGGCCCAGAAGAGGGCGGCCGATCCAGAGAGCGTGTTCGGCGCTATTGTGATCGGGAGCGGCGCCGATCGCGTCGCCGGCGGGCTTGAGGTCGCCGGTGGCACGCAAATCCGGAGCGACGACCAACCAACCGGCAAGAGCCAGCGCCTTTGCGAGCGGATGCTTCGCGGCGGCGGCTTTTCCATCCAGGTGCAGGAATACGCAGGTGGGCCGTTTGGCCAGCTGTTCCTTGCGAGTGAGCACGTAGAGCGGAATCGGCATGTCGTCTTCGCCGTTCAGCCGCAAGTGCGAAATGAATATTTCGCCGCCGTCCGGCGACGGCGCGGGCTTGGCCACGGGGCGCGGCGGTTTGGGGATTTCGCCGAGGATCTTCCGCAGATCGTTCCGCATCTGTTTTGTCGACGATTCCCACTCTTCGGGATGCTTGGGCATGAAACTGCTGGCCTTTTCGACGAGCAATTTTCCTTCACGGGCGGCATACGTGGTTGGGAACAGGAATGGTTCGGGGCGCTCGTCTGCACCGGGAAAACAAGCAAGGGCTTCGGCGGTTTCCAAGGTGATTTTGGGTTCCGGAATCGGCCGGCCATCGCCGGTGCCTGCCGAGTTCTTCAGCCATTTGACCATCCAGCCGTACATGGTTTCGCGCATCTCCTTGCTGTAATCGTGGCCGGACTCGAAAACTTCATGCTTGATGCGGTCGCGAACGATGTTCAAATCGAAAATGACGCGAGCGCGTTCGATGCTCTTGCGAGCCTCGCCCGGACTGAACTGGAAGGCATCGCGACTGGCATTGATGACGAGCAGTGCTCGCGGGGCGACCAGACCCAGCACGTCGCCTTCCTCGGTGAAACGCAACGCTCCCGGCAGCACTTCGCACACGCAGCAAGCGGCCTTCAAATAGGCGCGATACTGGCCCACGGAGCAAACCGGCACAACGGCGCCGATGCGCTCGTCGAGCGCTCCGGCGTACATGCTCTGATTCCCACCGCCAGAGGCGCCCGTAATGCCGATCTTCGCGCCATCGACTTCGTCGCGAGTGAGCAGGTAATCGACAGCCCGCTGGTTGTCGTAGACTTGCATGCCAAGCAACGTTTGGCCCACTGGCCACAGGGTCGAACCGTAAAGCGCTCCGTGATAGGTGCCGCGAGCAGGTTCGCTGTAGCGCTCGCCCGACCCGAAGGCATCGACCGCCAGCACGACGAAGCCAAGCTGAACCAGGCCCAGACAACGCGCCTGCACGACCGGATCACGGCGAGCACCGGGCCAGTGTCCGTGGACGACCAGCACGGCGGGCAATTTCCCTTTGACCTTGGTTGGAGCGTACAGATTCGCAGTCACCCACACGTCGGGTTGGCTTTGAAAGATGAGTTTCTCGATGCGGTAATCTTCACGGTCGATCTTGCCGAGAATCTCCGGCTTCAGATCGCAGGGAGTTTTAGGAAACGCCCCCATCGCCGCGAACATGGCTTCGCGCTGAGTGGTGCGGCGCGCTTGCCATTCGGCCTTGGACGCCGGTGGCCGATCGGATACGCGAAGAGATTCTCCCTTGGCGAGAATGAACTCATCGAAGCGAGTCGAATCGGGCATGGCAAGCTCCCACAGTCTCAGCACCGAAAACGGCTAAGGTGTTCCTCGTTCCCGCGCTCGTTTGTCCAGGGCTTCCTTGACTACCGGCGGCAAGAACTTGCTGGAATCGCCGCCAAACGACGCGATCTGCCGCAAGAGCGTGCTGCTGACGTGCGAATACTCTTCCTTGGCCATCAGAAAAATCGTCTCCAAGTCCGGCGCGAGATTGAGGTTCATCAGCGACATGGTAAACTCGTATTCCATGTCGGACAGCGTTCGCAAACCTCTGAGCATGATGCGGGCCTTCACCTCGCGGACGAACTTCACCGCCAGGCCGTCGAAGGCTCGCACTTCGACATTCACGAAGGGCTTCGACACTTCTTGAAGCAGGGCGACGCGCTCCTCGGCCGAGAAGAACGGGGCCTTCTCCGGGTTGTCGCCGACGCCCACGATGACCCAATCGAAGATCTTGCAGCCGCGGCGGATGATGTCGATGTGCCCCAGATGAACGGGGTCAAAGGTGCCGGTGTAGACGGCCACGCGCTGATCGAGAGAATTCGGCATGGTTATCTCACGCAGTCGATGAACCGATCGATCTCGTCCCGAGTGTTGTACGCATGCGGGCTCAGCCGCAAGCGATTCAGGCGATTGTTGACGATGATTCCGGCGGAGCGGCAGCGTTTCATCAGTTCGCCCGGATCGCGGCCCGGCGATAACAACGATACGATACCCGATTTTTCACCCGGAGCGCGGCTGCTGAAGACTTCCAATCCGGCCCGCGACGCCTGCTCGCAGGCATGGTCGGTAATGAACTCGACTCGCTCGCGAACCTGTTCAATTCCCGCGTCGAGCAGCAGCTCGAGACTCGCTCCCATGGCCGTGATGCCGCCCACGTTGGGAGCCCCGCCTTCCCAACGAGCGGCACTCGGCTTGAGTCGAAAGTCAATCTTGCCGAAGTTCAATGCATCGACCACGCTGTTCCAACCGACTCCGGTCGTGTGCAACACGTCGATCAGGCCCTTGCGAATCCAAAAGATGCCGATTCCCTCCGGGCCTAGGAGCCATTTGTGGCTGTCCGCCGCGAGGAAATCCACCGGCGCCCTCTTCACATCCAGTGGAAAAACTCCCAAACCCTGGATGGCGTCGACGAAGAAATACACTCCAAGTTCGTGGCAAAGAGTTCCTAACGCGTCCAGGTCGTTGCGAAACCCGCTGGCGAATTCGACGAAACTCAAACTCACGATCCGCGTCCGCGAGTCTATGGCGGCGCGGATGTCGTCGATAGCGATGCGGTTGCCGCGACTGGCCACCGCTCGAACCGCGACTCCCCGGTGGGCCAGGTTCATCCACGGATACTGGTTCGATGGGTATTCCTCGGCGGCCAAGACCACATTGTCGCCGGCTTTCCACGGAAACCCCTCGGCCACCCATCCGATGCCCTCGCTCGTGTTCTTGATAAAGGCGACTTCGTCCGCGTCGGCGTTCAACAATTTCGCCGCCAATCCGCGGACCTGCTTTGCCCGATTCACCCAATGGCCCACGCTGGCGATGCCGTTGCGCGCGAGGTCGCCGGCATACTCCGCCAGTGCGGCGACGGCCGGCGCGGGCAACGGCGCGACGGCGGCGTGGTCCAGAAATGCCCACCGCTCGGTCACCGGGAACTTGGCTCGAAATTCGTCCCAAGTCATGCGAGTCGCTCCAGTTGTGATTGTCGCCGCGAGCGAGTTGACTTACAATCCAAAAACAGCCCACCACGCCGCTTGCGGGTCTGCGCCACATGAAAGGTGCCCAGTGTTTCTGGACGAACAAAGGGAAACGACGTTCGACTTGAAGTTCCGGCTGTTCGGAACGTTCATCCGAATCAGTCCATGGTTTTGGGTTGTGAGCGCGTTCTTTTACTGGAGCGCTATCCGCCTCGGGCCGGAATACCTGCTCATTGCCATTCTGTGCGTATTGTTTTCATTGCTCTTACACGAGTTTGGCCATGTGTGGATGGGACGATTTTTCGGCACGCACGGCCACATCGTGCTGCAAGGGATGTGCGGACTAGCGATTGGATCGAGCAGCCTGCACAATCGCTGGCAGCGGATTGCCGTCTATCTCGCGGGTCCGGGCATTCAATTGATCTTTTGGGGAGCGCTTTATGGTGTGCTTGAATTTGCCGATCCGCAAATCCAAAGCCCGCACGTGAATTTTACGCTGGTGGTCCTGCTGGCGATCAACTTGTGGTGGCCGATTATCAACTTGCTTCCGGTTTGGCCGCTCGACGGCGGCCAAGTCAGCCGCGAACTCTTCAAATGGGCGAGCACGAACCACGGCGTGCGCTATTCGCTCGCTCTATCCATCGTGACCGCCGCGCTCGTGACGATCAATGCAATTTCGGCGCACATCAACGGGCCCACGATTCCGTACATGCCCGTCGGGGACAGATTCTTCATCTTTTTCTTCGCGCTCTTTACCATCGAGAGTTTTGTGCTGATCCAAGCGGAGCTTGCCAGAACTCACGGCGGATGGCGCGACCCGGACGATTCCGATCGCATGCCGTGGGAGAGTGATCCAGACGATTGGAAGCGCTAGAGCTGCTTCTCGATTTGTCACAAGTTCGAACGAGCACGCGCGATCGCAAGTAAGCGGATTGGAACAGCATGAATCGCCTCGCGCAAGAGTCCAGTCTGTATTTGAAGCAACACGCGGACAATCCCGTCGATTGGTTTCCGTGGGGCCCGGAGGCACTCGAACAATCCCGGCAACTCGACCGCCCGATCTTTCTCAGCATCGGCTATTCGGCGTGCCATTGGTGCCACGTGATGGCCCACGAGAGCTTCGAGGATGACGAAGTCGGCAAATTGCTGAACGAGAGCTTTGTTTGCATCAAGGTGGATCGCGAGGAGCGGCCGGACGTCGATCAAATCTACATGGCCGCCGTGCAGGCGCTCAATCAGGGCCAGGGCGGATGGCCGATGTCCGTGTTTCTCACGCCGAAACTGGAGCCGTTCTACGCCGGCACCTATTTTCCGCCGCAGAACATGTACGGGCGGCCGAGTTTCAAGCTGGTAGTGACGCGCATCGCGGAGGCTTGGCGCGATCGCCGCAGCGAGGTGACGAATTCCGCGACGCAAATCGCCGCGGTAGTGCGCGATCACGAGCAAGTCCCACCGCAACCGGGCCAGCCTGGTCCGCATCTGTTTGAGAAGGCCATGCTGTTCTTGCGGCGGGCCTTCGAGCCGGTGCACGGCGGGCTCGGGCAAGCTCCGAAATTCCCGCGCCCGATCGACCTGCGGCTTATGCTGCGTATCCACAAACGGCTCGGCCACGCCGACGCGCTATCGATGGTCACTCTGACGCTCGACAAAATGGCTCGCGGCGGCATGTACGACCAGCTCGGCGGCGGGTTTCATCGCTACAGCACCGATGCGAAATGGCTCGTGCCGCATTTCGAGAAAATGCTCTACGACAACGCCCTGCTGCCGCCGGCTTATCTCGAAGCCTGGCAAATCACCGGCGATCCATTCTATCGTCAAGTCGTCGTCGAAACATTGGACTACGTGCTCAAGGAAATGACCAGCCCGCCGGGCGCTTTCTACAGCACCCAAGACGCCGACAGCGAAGGCGTGGAGGGCAAATTTTACGTATGGAGCGAGGCGGAAATCGTTTCGGTGTTGGGGACGGAATTGGCCGAGATCTTCAATTACGTTTACGATGTGAGCTTCGGTGGAAACTGGGAAGGGCACAATATTCTGAATTGCCCGAAGACGCTGGAGCAAAGCGCGAAGATGCTCAAACTGGAGCCCGCTGCGCTCCGCGAGAAACTGACGATCGCGACACGCAAGCTGTATGAAGTGCGGGCCATGCGGGTTTGGCAGGGGCGGGACGAGAAGATCCTCACGGCCTGGAACGCGATCATGCTGGCTGCGTTTGCCCAAGCCGGCGCGGTGCTCGAAGTACCGCGCTACCTCGAAGCCGCTGTTCGCGCCGCCGATTTCGTTCTAGCGCGCCTGCGAACGCCCGCAGGCCGGCTGCTGCGCACTTGCGGAGTGAATACCCCGGCCAAACTCAACGGCTATCTCGAAGATTACGCCTATCTGGTCGATGCGCTGGTCACGCTTTACGAGGCGACCTTTGAGCCGCGTTGGTTACACGAAGCCGTGAAGTTGGCCGAAATCATGATCGAGCAATTCCACGACGCGAAAGACGGCGGGTTCTTC
>JBGQCZ010000069.1:0-12291 GCA_041495645.1 Gemmataceae bacterium
AGAAGGCTCGGCAGGAGCCTCGCCCTCCCTGACTGAGACACTATTCAGAGACGCGGTTAAGCCTGAAGGAATAGAAAATGAGTATCAACCGACGACCCTTATCAAAGGAGAACTCGCGATGACACTGCAACGCAAGCTCGTAGCCTTTTTCTCGTGTCTTTTCTTGTTGCTCGTCAATTCCGCGTTGCCATTGGCACGCGGCGACGACAAGCCGGCCGGCTTTTCGCAGGAGAAGCTCGAAGCAATCCCGGCGGCGCTCAAGAAGGCCGTCGAAAAGAAACAAATCGCCGGCGGATCGGCCCTCATCGCCCGGAACGGCAAGATTGTCCACATGACGACTGTGGGCATGCAAGACGTCGAAGGAAAGGAACCGCTGACGGACGCGACCATCTTCCGCATTGCCTCCATGTCCAAGCCGATCACGGCCGTTGCGGTCATGATCCTGGCGGACGACGGCAAGCTGAGCGTGACCGATCCGCTCTCCAAGTTTGTGCCGGAATTCAAGGACATGAAAGTCCTCGTTCCGTCAAAGGACGGCAAATCCTACGAAACCGTCAAGGCCAAGCGCGAGATCACCATCCACGATCTGCTCACGCACAGCTCTGGTATCACCTACCGCCTGATGGACAAGCCGTTCGTCGGCAAGATGTACGTTGACGCGGGCATCTCGGACGGCATCTCGGAAACGCCGGGCACGAGCGGCGACAACGTGCGCAAGCTCGCCAAGCTGCCCCTCGTTTGCCAGCCGGGGACTGCCTGGGAGTACGGCCTGAATAGCGACATCCTCGGATATGTCGTCGAAGTGGTCTCGGGCAAGCCGCTGGAAGAGTTCTTTCAAGAACGCATCTGCAAGCCGCTCAAGATGAACGACACCTACTTCGTGCTGCCGAAGGCAAAGCGGTCGCGACTGTCCGCGCTCTATGCGGTCGGCGCCGACAAAACGATCGCGCGCGTTGGCGACAAGCCGGTGACCGAGGGCGGGGCGGTTTTCTCGGCCACTTATCCGACGCGCGATGACAGCAAGTACTATTCCGGCGGTGGCGGCCTGGTCGCGACTATCGGCGATTACTTTCGCTTCTGCCAGATGATGCAGAATCGGGGCGAACTGGACGGCGTCCGCGTGCTCAAGCCGGAAACCGTGGACAAGATGACGCAGAATCAGCTTGGCGAGTTGCGCATCCCGTTCCCCGGCAGCGACGCGGTGGGTTACGGGTTCGGTGTGCTTACCGAAAAGGGAAAAGAAAACGGCAAGGATCCTGCCGGAGTCGGCAGCTATTCGTGGGGAGGGGCCTTCAATACTTTCTTCTGGGTCGATCCCAAGAACGAGTTGATCGGCATCTTCATGTCGCAGGTATTTCCGCCGGATTTCACCCTCGGGCAGGATTTCAAACGGATGACATACGAGGCGCTGACGGAGGCGAAAAAGTAGAGGGATTCCACGATGAGAGCGGCAGTCTTGAGTGTTGACGCGCCCGAATGGATCGCGGCGGTCCTCAAGCGCAAGAAGTGGATCGGAATCACGTGGAGGAATGGACCATGCAATCAGATACTCAACCTGCTCCCGTCTCGAAGAAGATGTTCTGGGCCGGACTTATCGTGAGCGCCCTGCCGGTGCTGATGCTGGTCATGAGCGCCGCGATGAAATTCGCGAAGCCGGCTGAAGTCGTAGAGACATTCAAGCATCTCGGATGGCACGAGAGTGTCGCTCTCTACCTCGGCATCCTCGAACTCGCCTGCACGGTCATCTATGTGATTCCGCGAACTGCTGTCCTTGGCGCGGTCCTGCTGACCGGCTATCTTGGCGGCGCGATCGCGACGCACGTGCGCATCGGCGAGGAGCAATTCATCATCCCGCTCGTTCTCGGCGTCCTGGTCTGGGGCGGTCTGTGGTTGCGAGACGCGCGGGTGCGGGCGCTATTGCCGCTGCGAAAATGACCTGAACGGCCGGCCCCCGCAGCATTTTCGAAAAATGGGAGCAGGAATCAGGGTAAACCGATGGCGACAAAGATCGGCCTTAGTGAACTGACCCACCGATTCCAATCGCTTATCACGGGGCACGCCGAGTTGCGCTCCGAAGAATCGGGGCAATTGAGACGAGTCCTTGACGAACTGTTGCCCGAGTTTCGAGAGGCACGCAAGAAATGGGCCGACGGGCAACGAAAGTCGGCGGACGATTTTAACCTATTTCAGGTTTTGGGAGTGGAAGGCGACGAAGTCCGTCACTCGAAGGTTCTCGCTTGGCTCTTGGATCACCGCATCGAACGCGGTACCCACGCACAGGGCGACCTCGGTTTTCGAATCTTCCTGGAAGAACTCAAAGCGGACCTGAAAGAGGGACACACCAAATCCGTTGCCATGTATGCGGACGAGCCGAATTATATTGTTGATGTCGAAGTGTCAGGCGGCGAATCGCGAGTCGACATCGAAATAGCAGCACGCGGCAAGTTTCTCATCCACATTGAGAACAAGATCCATTCCTTGGAGGGCGAGGACCAGACGAGTCGTGAGTGGAGGGATTTGCAAACGAAGCGCAAGGACTTGGGCATACCGGAAGACGCGTGCCACGCCATCTTTCTGACCCTTGATGGAAGCAAAGCGAGAAACGAGAGTTTTCGATCCATTTCGTGGAACCGTATTGCAAGAGTCTTGGACAATTTTGCGCTCGAAGCAGAGCCGCCTGAAGTCCGACTGTTCGCGCGCCACTGCGCCAAAGCGGTCCGAAAAATGAGCGTAGTTCAGCTTGAAGAACCGGAGGTCGAAAATGGCATGGTTCAATGAGCCTGAGCTTTTCCTGCTTGGAAAGTGGGCGGACGCGCGATTGCTTGAAGATGCTGTGCGTTCAGTTCGCACTAAATTCGCTGAGGTTGTCCAGGTGGTAGTCGACAGAGTTAAGAAGAACCATAGCGAGTTAGACGACAAAGGTGTGTACCTTAGTCGTGACGGATTGCGTAGTCAGGTTGTTATTGGGAGGACAAATTGGCGAAGGAAATCGGACCCGCTTTCGGGCTTCTTCATTGACAATTTGCAAGTGGACAGCCTGACTGCGACCGATTCAAAACCGCCCCATAAATCCATTTTTGTCTTCAATTCAAACCCCAAGGAAGCGGAGGCCGTAATTGGCAAAGCGGCGCAGAGGATTCTCGGCGAACAGGAGTTTCGACGGTGGGAGACCTGCGACTTTACAGATGGCGGTGGAATATGGTGTCGGCTCGAGCCTCGAGAGCTATTCGGTCTGCTCGTGAAGGACGATGCACGCGGCTTTATTGACCGCATGGTCGCACATTTTGAACAGATGGCGAAATTCACGGCTGTTGTGGACGAAATTGTTGGAACCGGTAAGCAACGCCGCAATTGATCTGGCAAGATCCGGACGCCTCTGCCAAGTTGGGGCAGACGGAGGAGAAGAATATGCCTCGAAAGCGACGAAAACTTCTCGGCCGGTACATCGTCGCCAATTCGCAAATCTGCCACGGCAAACCGACGATTGTTGGAACGCGGATCATGGTGGCGCTGGTGTTGAAACAACTTGCCAGAGGAATGTCGCGTGATGCGATCGTGGCCGAGTGGCGCGGCACTGTTTCCAAAGAAGCGATCGCGGAAGCGGCCGGGGAAACCAGACATCGAAAACGCCGTCCGGTTTGGTATGCTCAATGACGGACTCGACGTAATTGCTGCCCCAGAAATGAGGTGGATCATGAACGTAGCGGAAGCGGAAAAGAACTTCACAACACTGGTAAACAAGGTTTACGTCGAAGGCATCAGCGTCGATTTGGAGCGTGACAACAAGGTGATCGCTCGCTTAACTCCGGCTGAGCCGCGCCGAACGGTCACGGTCGGTGAACTGAGTGCATTCCTGCGCAGTCTGCCCTCGCTGGGCGATGATGCCGACGATTTTTCGAGGGACGTTCGCGCGATTCGCTCCGAGGTTCCACCGGAGGGCGATCCATGGGATTGATGGTGGACACAAACGTCTTCATCAAGTTTGAAAAATGCGGCAATCCTATTGACTTTTCGGCTTGGGAGAGTTCCGAAAGTGTATTTATTAGCGCTGTGGTCGTGTCTGAATTGTTGGTCGGAGTCCATCGAGCGAACACGGAAGAGCGGCGGCAACGGCGGTCTACATTCGTCGAAGCGATCATTGCTGGGTTCGAAGTCTTGAACTTTACCGCTGCGGCAGCGCGAGTTCATGCCGAAGTCTATTCCGATTTGGCCAAGAAAGGCAAGATGATCGGCGCGCACGACTTGATCATTGCTGCCACCGCCCGGTGCCACGATTTGTCGCTGTTGACGGACAATGTCGATGAGTTTTCTCGAGTGCCTGGGCTTCGCGTGATTCCGTTTGTCCCGTGAGATGGCGCCTGGTTCCTGGCAGTTGCAGGATCGTTCATTCATCCAATAGTCTTCGAAAGGACAACAATATGTCCAGCGTCCGCGTCCTCGTCGGCACCCGTAAGGGCGCCTTTATCCTGACCTCAGACGGCAAGCGCGAGAAGTGGGATGTTAGCGGCCCGCACTTTGCCGGCTGGGAGATCTATCACTTGAAGGGCTCGCCCGTCGATCCGAATCGGATTTATGCGTCGCAGACGAGCGGGTGGTTTGGGCAGATCATCCAGCGCTCCGATGACGGCGGCAAGACCTGGCACCAACCGGGAACACCGGCCGGCGAACCCACCACGACTCCCGAGGGCATGCCCAAGGGCGAGAGCAATAAGTTCGTCTACGACACCTCGCCGGCAACCGGAAAGCCGCTCACGACGCACCAATTCTACGACGGCACGCAACACCCCTGGGAATTCAAACGCGTCTGGCATCTGGAACCGTCGCTGAGCGATCCCAATACGGTATTTGCCGGCATCGAGGACGCCGCCCTCTTCAAATCGACGAATGGCGGCCAGACCTGGAACGAACTCGCCTCTTTGCGAGACGTCCAGGGCTCCAAGTGGGCGCCCGGCGCCGGCGGCATGGGCCTGCACACGATCGTTCTCGATCCGAGCAATCCCAATCGCATCTATGTCGCCATCTCGGCCGCGGGCGCCTTCCGCACCGACGACGCGGGCAAGACCTGGAAGGTGATCACCAAGGGCCTCAAGTCGAACTACATCCCCGATCCGAATGTCGAGGTCGGCTTCTGCGTTCACCGCATCGCGATGCACAAGTCGCGGCCGAACGTCCTGTTCATGCAGTTGCACTGGGACGTCATGCGCACCGACAACGCCGGCGAACTCTGGACCGAGGTCAGCGGCAACTTGCCGACCGACTTCGGCTTCCCGATCGAAGTTCACGCGCACGAGCCGGACACCGTCTACGTGGTGCCGATCACAAGCGACTCGCTGCACTATCCGCCCGAGGGCAAGCTGCGCGTCTATCGCAGCAAGACAGGCGGCAACGAATGGGAGGCGCTCACGAAGGGCCTGCCGCAAAAGAACTGCTACGTCAATGTGCTGCGCGACGCGATGTCCACCGATTCGCTCGACAAGTGCGGCATCTATTTCGGCACCACCGGCGGGCAGGTGTATGCGTCGCCCGACGGCGGCGACAACTGGGCGCCGATTGTCTCCCATCTGCCGCCCGTGGTGTCCGTCGAGGTCCAGACGCTGGTATGATTCGGCTATTCGGAATCGAGTGTGGAAAGGCGAATGTCATGGGCGACAAATGGAAGCTCGATCCCAGCGAGGTCGGGCGGTCGTTCACCGGTTCATCTTCCGGCAAGAGTGGGCAATTCAGCCGCCGACTGAAGATCACGTCGTGCACGGTGGTTCTGACGCATCGTCCGTCTGGGCTTCAGGTTCAAGAAGAGATACCGCGAGGAAACTACTCCAAACAGGAGCTGATCAAGTTGCGAAATGAAGTGTGCCGGTATTCCTGGGGACCAATTTCTACTTGTACGGAGATCAATCGCCCGCCGTCGTGGCGCGCGACGAGCCGTTGTGGCATGCGTGGATGAAGGAGCGCTTCCCGGCAATCGGTTGATCAGCGCCAACCCATCGCGATAGCCAGCAGCGGCCACGGCAGGGCCAGCAGCGTCAACCACGCGGGCCAGGAGCGGCCCGACTGTACGGCCCAACTCCAGATCGCCAGCGGCATCCACACGAAGACGCGCAAATAGCCGTACCAGTGCTCGTAGATGGCCCAACTTCCAAAGACCGTGAGCGCCGCACCGGCGAGTCCGACGAGCATTGTCGCGCGTTCGCAGCGAAAGAGCGGCAAGGCGAGACACAAAAGCAATTGGACTGTTAGCCACGCCATTGCCAGGCCGTGAGTCGGAATCCGGCCGGCTCGATCGAACGGCGATTGCCAACGACGCAGGAATCCTTGAAACGGGTGTCCGAAGTTCCCCATCACGAACGGCGACTCGCCATACCATGCGTGCAACACCGCCACCCAACCCGCCCAGAGAATGCAGCCGGGAATCAACGCGGTCGCGCGCTTCCAGTCTCGTTCCCAAACGGCCAGCACGGGCACGATCGCGACGATCGCCAGGTTTTGTTCGCGGGCAAACAGCGCCGCCGCAGCCCAAGTCGCCAGCCAGGCCGGATGCCATTTTCTCAGCCAAGCCACGAGCAGACCAAACGCGCAGAGCGTAGCCGCGGCGTCGGTGAGATTCCGCAATGCGGGCAGGCATGCAAGCGTCATCAAAGGCAGGAGAAAGCCCCACCACGGAGTGCGCCCGCAGCGCAAGGCGAAGTCCGTACCCAGCCATGCGAGGCCGGCGATGGCGAGAAGATTGACGACAGGCATGACCCAGAGCAAGACGACCGGATGCCCGCCGGAGAGGAGCCAGCAGAGGGCAGGATAGAGCAAACGCAGATGGCGATAGGCGGGCGGAGCGACAAAGGCGGACTCGTGAACGCGCCAAGGGTTGCGTGCCAACGCGTAGCTGTATTGCCCGTCGTACCCCGATTCAAAGCCGACGCGAATGTTCTCGAATGGCCAAGCGCCGGCCAACCGTTGGTCGACGCACACCAAAGCCGATACATCGCCGCCGAAGCGCGGGGCGGCGAGGTAGGCGGCCATGAAAGCGGCGTGCAGCGCCAAGGCGGCAAGAGCTGGACCGAGCGGGCGTGTCCATGCCGGGGTCTTCATGGCGATTCAAGGTAAACGATTCCGGGCACGGGTCAAGTACGACGGTCGAACGTCGACTGTCGAATTCTTAGAATAAATCCTTCGCCCACCGAAAGGACTGGTCATGTCGCTCGATTGGACGCCGTTCGTTGATTTCGTCCGCCCACATACCCGATTTCTTCTTCTCACCCATGTCCGCCCGGACGGCGATGCGCTCGGCTCGCAATTGGCAATGGCCAGCCTGTTGGAACAACTCGGCAAAAAGGCCCGCACCGTCATCGGCAGCCGGTTTCCCGAACGCTATTCGTTCATGGACACCGCGAAGCGAATCGAACGATTCAATTCGCAAAACGATTGCTTCGCTTGGGCGGAAGCGATCATTGTCTTGGATACCGGCACTTGGAACCAACTCGGGGAATGCGGGCCGGCGATGCAGCAGCGGCCAGTGCCAAAGTTCGTGATTGACCATCACCTAACGCAGGACGATCTCGGCGCGTCGCGGCACGTGGACGCCCAATCCGAGGCGACCGGGCGACTGGTGTATGAGGCGTATGAGGCCTTCGGCAAAACGCCGAATTCGGACGCCGCGACTTCGATGTTCATTGCGGTGGCGATGGACACCGGCTGGTTCCGCCACAGCAACATGCGGCCCGATACGTTTGCTCTGGCCGAAAAGCTGATGCTTGCCGGCGCGAAGCCCGAATGGATTGACGAACAACTCTACGGGCGAAACTCGCTTGGCCGCATGCGGCTCAACGGCCGCGTCTTGGAACGCATGGCCCTGGAATTTGGGGGCCAGGCGTGCTGCACCGAGGTGTATTTGAAAGACTACCCGGAAACCGGCGCGGTGCCCGCGGACACGGAGGACTTCGTCCAACACACGCGGGCGGTCGCCGATGTCGAGGTCGGGTTGATGTTCATCGAACAGGTCGATGGCCGCGTGAAGGTGAGCTTTCGTTCGCGTGAGAAGGTGAACGTGGCGGACCTGGCGAAGAAGTTCGGCGGCGGCGGGCATGCCCGCGCGGCCGGCGCAACGGTGGCCGGGCCAATCGCGGCAGCACGCAAGGTGATCCTGGCCGCGGTCGCCGAGGCGCTGCAAAATTAAGCCCGCAGCGCCAGCAAGGAAGTAAGACCCTTGCTGGCGCTACGGGCTCCGCATTGCCAGCTCCGCGTTGACATCGGTTTCCGGCAGGGTACGATGGTTGTTACCTGCCTGAGATGTTCTCTTGGAACAATCCGCCATGAATTCCCACCATTCGCCGCCGGCCCCGGAACCGGGCCGCCGTTCGTTTCTAAAATTGGTCACGCATGCGCTGGGCGCCGCCTTTGCCGCCACTCTCGGTGTGCCGGCTTTGGCCTATTTGCTCGATCCGCGCAACCGGCCCGCCCCGCCCGGCGATTTCAAAGACGTTGCCAAACTGAGCGAATTGAAAGAAGGCGCGCCGTTCGAAGCCGCCATTCGTGAGGTTCGCCGCGACGCCTGGACGTTGCACCCCAACGACATCGTCGGCCGCGTTTGGCTCATCAAGCAAAAAGACGGGTCGGTCAAAACGTGGACCACGACCTGCCCGCACCTGGGTTGCTCGGTCAATTTCGAAGGCGACAAGTTCGTCTGCCCGTGCCACAACGGCACGTTCACCATTGAAGGCATCCGCACCGATGCCGGCGCCGGCCGCAAGAACCCAGCTCCACGCGACATGGATTCGCTCGAATTGAAGCTCGCCGACGATCCGGACAATCCCAAAGACAAGATCGTGCAAGTGAAGTTTCTTAGCTTCTATCAGAACGTCGCCGAGAAAAAAGTCCGGACGTGATCAACCAGCCACACAGAGACAAACCGTGATTGGATTCATTCGCGAATGGGTGGACGACCGCACCGGGCTCGGCAAAGTCATCGACGCGATGCTGCTGGAGCACATCCCCGGCGGGGCGAGATGGCGCTACGTGTGGGGCAGCGCGCTGGCCATTGTCTTCAGCATTCAGATGATTACCGGCGTGCTGCTGATGACCGCCTACAGCCCGGGCGACACCACCGCCTGGAGCAGCGTTTACTTCATCCAGTACGAGATGGACTTCGGCTGGCTCATTCGCGGGCTGCATCACTTCGGCTCGCAAACGATGGTGGTGCTGCTTGGCCTGCACATGCTGCAAGTGGTGATCGCCGGAGCGCATCTGAAGCCGCGTGAAGTGAATTGGTGGCTCGGGTTGGGTTTGGCGGGGGTTGTGCTGGGATTGAGCCTGACCGGATACTTATTGCCGTGGGACCAGAAGGGCTTCTACGCGACGCAAGTCGCGACCAATATCGCCGGCGGTTTGCCGGTGATCGGGCAGTTTATCCAAAAGGTCGTGGTCGGCGGGCCGGCTTATGGCAATCACACGCTGACGCGATTTTTCGGGCTGCACGTGGCGATTCTGCCGGGCATTTTGATTGCGATGTTGATCGCGCACATTTGGGTTTTCCGCCGTCACGGCATTACCACGCCAAGAAATGCCACGGGCGAGGGCTGGTTCTGGCCCGACCAGGCTTTTCGCGATATGGTCATCGGCTTGATTATTCTCGGCATTATGTTCGGACTGGTGATCTACGGCTGGGGCAACAAGATCGAGCCGACGGCGAATGCCGACGGCGTGGTTCCCGAGCGAAGTTTCTATGACAAGATTGCGCATGCGGGCCGCGACGGCCGCGGCGCCAATCTGGACGCCCCCGCCGATCCGAACACACCCTATCCCGCTCGGCCCGAATGGTATTTCCTGTCGCTGTTTCAGTTGCTCAAGCACTTTGATGGTCTGACCGGCACGGTATTCATTCCAGGCGGAATCGCGCTGATCCTGTTTCTGCTGCCATTGTTGGGCCACGGCAAATTGCGGCCGCTGGTTCATATCGCAAGCGTGTTTCTCGTGCTTGCGCTGTTGGGTAGCGCTGCGTATTTGACGGGTCAAGCGTGGGTGGAAGACCAACGGGCAACAACTCTTGAAAAAAAACCGTATTCAACGCTGAAAGACGTTGTGGCCAAGAACCGCTACGACGCGGACAAGGCCGGTCATTTCCAGGATGAGATGGAAGCGGCCGACAAGCGCGCCAAGCGTGCGATTCAGCTCGCAAGCGACGGCATCCCCGCTGCCGGTCCGCGCTACTTGCTGCGCAATGATCCAATGACGGCTGGGAAGAAGCTTTTCAAAGACAAATGCGCGACCTGCCACAACTACCGCGATCCGGAGCCGGAAAAGCCCAGCGAAGAGTGGATGAACAAGGAGCCCACTGCGTCGGACTTGACGGACTTCGGCACCAAGGAGTGGATCAAGGGCTTGTTGACCAATGCCGATGATCCGAAGTACTTTGGTCTGTCGCACTTGAAGGGCGGGAAGATGACCAAAGAGATGGACAGCAAACGTGGAAAGGTGCCCGACCCGCAGAAGCGTCAGGCTTTGGAGGCGGAGCTTGATTCCATCGCGGAATGGCTCGCGGGCCACCCGCGCAAAGAGGTGCCGACCGAGGGAGACAAGTCGCCATTCGCGGAAGGATACCGCAAGTTCGTAAGCGAGTGCATCTCATGCCACAATTACCGACGCGCTCCGGGCGAGGAAATCGTCTCGGGTCCGGACTTTACGGGCTATGGTGACGCCGAATGGATTCGCGGCATGATCGTCGATCCGGCCGGCAAGACTCGTTATGGCAAGAACAATCGCATGCCGGCGTTCGACGATTTGAGCAAGCCGGGCGGTGAATTGGTGAAGGAGCGATTGAAGCTGGCGCGTGAAGATGCCATCGAAAAGGCCGGCGACGACGCGGACGCGAAGAAAAAGGCTGAGAAGGCTTTCGATCAAACACACAAGATCATGAATCTCAGCGACCTCGAACGCGAGCTGATCGTTCGTTTCATGACGCACGATGGGCGGGTTGTGTTTGGCGGGGAGACGATTGGCGGAGCGCCGCTCAAGAAGTGATGATCGGGGAATCAGGCAACGAGCGCGAAACGTAAATAAACAAACACTATCTTGATCGGTTTAGTAAAGTAAAAACCTAAGGCGCACGATTCGGGCGCGCCCGCTCTTGCGGCCTTGCGGCCTTACGGTTTCCTAAGCAGTAGACGTGTGGTTTTTTGGACGCGAGCGAACAAAACGCAATACCCCGATTTGCGAACTCGAAAGCACAAGGCCAAAATCGGATTCGACCAAGTCACCATTCTTCTCAAGGTTTGGGAAATCGAGTTTCAGGGCGAATTCGGCAACAAAACCGGCGGCCCCGGGGCGAACCCAGCCGGTGCCGGGATGCATGGTCACCTTGCCTGCGGCCAAATCCTGGTCGGTCTGGCCGGGTTTCAGCTGTTTGAACCGGTTCAGGGCGATTTGCTTGAAGTCTTCGTCAAATACGGTCTTCAATTCCGGCTTGGCGGGTTCGGCGGCCACGAACGGGCTCAAAATAAGGAACGGCAGCAGAATACGAAATACTGTCATGGGTAACCTCAACGCGAAAGCGGCTCTGCTACGTTGTATGCCGCCAGGCCGCTCCGCGCTGAATTGGCAGACCGGAATCGATTCACGTAAGATAGTTCCGATGATGAGGGTAGGCCGAGAATGGCCTGCCCCCGATGGGGGACAACGATGATCCTCGAAGCGCGGGCCGAGAATTGTTTCTCCTCGACGCACGTGCTCAAGCTGAACGGCCAAGCGATCGGCAAGATCGAAGGCCGGTTTTTCAGCGAAGGATTGGACCTGGCGTTGACCGGCCGTCGCCGGCTTAAGCTGGACAAAGCGGGCTGGTTGACGAGCAATTTCCAACTCAAGGATAGCGAAACCGACGCGGTGCTGGTCGAAGCACGGCCAACGGGAATTTTCACGTCGGCCTGGGATTTGACGCTTTCCTGCGGTCAGGGGCAAATGAAACGGGCCGGATTTTTCACGTCGTCGTACGATGTTCGGATCGGCAACAAAGTCGTGGCGACGGTGGACCGGCTGGGCATGTGCGAGCGCGGCTGGCGGGTGGTGAAAGTGGGCGACCAACTGGAAGCGCCGGATTTGATTCTGGCGGGATTGATTTACCACATCGTGGTGAAGCGGCAGCAGCACGCGGCGGCGGCCGGGGCGCACGGATCGTGAGCGATTGCTTGAAACACCAATCGCGAGCGTTTACAATTCCACATGTCTGCTGGCCACGGTCGCGGGTTGCTCGGCTATTTCCCGGTGTCCGGCGGTCCCTTATTTGAATAGCTAATAGAGTAAGCCAAATCC
>JBGQCZ010000070.1:0-12242 GCA_041495645.1 Gemmataceae bacterium
GGCATGAATGTCCTTTTGTTCGAGCAGCGTGCGAAAGTCCTTGAAGATCTTGGCGTCGCCATGCTCTTTCGAGGCCTCGCCGGCGTGTTTCTCATCCACATCGCAGACGGCGACGATCTTGCCAAATCGGGCAGCGTTCTTGGCATCGCCGCGGCCCATGCCACCGCAGCCGATCAGGCCGATGTTCGGCTTCTCGTTGGGGGATTTCGGCGGCGGCGTGTCCGCGCGCGACAGGTTCTCCTCGATGAACCAAGCTGGCAGGACGCTGGCGGTCGCTTTCAAAAACGCTCGCCGATCAAAACCAAAACGGGACGGGTTCACTTCGCTCATCAATAAACCTCCGGGAACGGTTTTTCGACGCCTAGTATGACAGCGCGGCGGCACGTTTTCCACGAATTGTTGCCGATTTTGTCTCGACGTGAAAATCACACGGCCGGCTTTGGACCTGCTCAGGCCCGGTTTGGCGAAGCCGAACCGGACGTGGGCTGGCCGGGCTCGTCGCATCGGCGTCGACGCTTTTCGGTGCCGGATCGGCCAGCGGTCGGATCGATGATCAATCGAGACGGTCGTTTTCGGGAGGTGCAACATCCGGGATAGCGGCCAGGTATTTTTCAAAGTCTTCGCGGCGACCGGCGTCGGCTTCGCGGCGAAGGTAGTCCATCGTCAGCACCACCGCCAACTTTTCGCCCGCGGCGCTAGCGAGGAACTGGCTGACCGAATAACCTTCCTGGGCGGCAAGGACTTCGATCCGCTTCCTTAGCGAGTCCGGCAATTGGATGGTCAGCGTGCTCATGGTCTCCTTCTGATCAAATTCCGGAACTCTCCGGAGTCAGCGCGGCGGCGCCCAGTTGTTCCGAGCCGCGAAAATCCCTGACATTATGAGTGGATTATATGTCGGCAACCGGCCGCAAGCGCCAGTTCCAACACCATATCGTCATCGGCGTCTGGCAGGAACGGCCGCCACAGGAAATGGATTTCTTGCAAATGGGATTGGTTCGCGAGATAGCGGACAAAAGCCAAAACGTCTTCGGTTGTAAGACCAAGCGGCAGATTTTCCGGACGCGTCAGTACTTCCTGCCACTCGTTGTAAAGCCCCACCGAAAGACATGGTTGGAAATCCGGAGAAGGAATTGAACTGACCAAGGCGAAACTCGCACCTTGCCGGGACCGCGCGGCCGCAACCAGAACATTGGTGTCCAAGACCACTTTCATCGCTGTCGGACTACTCATCCGGCCCCTTTTGATTCGCAATCAGTCGGATCAATCGACCGCCCAAGGCAACGCTATTCCAGCGACGGCGGGGCGACAAGCTCGCTCGCGGACGAATGGTGAGGGTGAAGACGTTATCGGGAACGACGGTCCGGTTCGGCGAAGCCGAACCGGAACTGGACTGGCCGGGCTGGTCGCATCGGCGTCGACGCTTTTTTTCGACGCCTCCGACTACTCTTTGCGCCGTTTTTTCGGCGGATGGCGCGGGAGCCGTTTCTCCAGGTCTTCGTACAGTTCGGGCATTTCGAGCGTGTCGGCAAACGTCTGCACCCAGCGGCGAATTCGGCGCACATCAAGGTTCGGATGGGCCGCCACCAAGCCCTCGATGTCGAGCAGGTCGCGCTCGCGATGGGCAATGGCTTTCATGATGACCAGGTCTTCCGGAGTCGGCAACGGGACCGATACGCCCGCCACCCGCGCCAGCGTTGCCCGCGCCACCACCTCTTCCTCAAACGGCAGGCTGCCGAGAGCCACGTCCACATCAATGCCGGATGGTTGATGGCGAAGCAGCAGGACCCGTGCTTCGTGAGCGAATGCCAACGTGTCGGTTTGTCGAGGGACAAAGCCGAATTTGCTTCCGGCCTCGATAAAGGCCGGCCAGAGTTTCTCCGCCAGCAAGATCAGCGCATCGACATCGCGCGTCACGCGCGGCCGTCCCAGGAGCGCCACGGCAAGACCGCCAATGACCAACCCGCGTGCCTTCTGAGATCGCCACCACTTCATCAGATCGGCCAACGGTGCGACAGGCAACGCGACTTTGGCCTTCTTAGCCACGGCTCGCCCTGCGCAACCGAGCCCAGCGCTCACGCACTTCGGCCTCTCCTTCAGCCAGTGCGGGCCCCCATCCGAATTGCCGTGCCCAGCTCAAGAGCGTGTTGAATTGTTGCCATTTGATTTCCAAACTCGTGGAGCGCAGCTCCTCCTCCTCGCGCGCGTTGACGCGCCGCCAGCGCTCGCGGAACGCCCTCGCCTCGGCCTTGGTGAGCGGACGAGTCATTTGCCGGTCCTTCCGGGATTGGCGTCAGAAAAGAATACAGCGATTTCGTTTGGCCGCATTTGGTTCATGATAACGCTGATTCGATTTACTGACTACGGCGCCACCGGCTAGCGCCCAGCGAGGGACCACATGCCGCGTAATGACGTTATCGGGAATGGCGCTTCGCTTCGGTAAGCCGATGCGGACCTGGGCCGGCCGGGCTCGTCGCAGCGGCGGCGACGCTTTTCGACGCGGGTTCGGCCCGCGGCCGGATCGATGATCCGCACGCGGTACATCTATGTTTCTTCAATTTCAATTTGCCAGCCAGACAGTTCGCTGGCGAGTTCGCGGTTCTCACCTCCCGGGCCTAGAACCAGGGCGGTCTGATCGGCCTTAACAACAACTACGGCCCGGCGCTGCGCCGGGTGAAGGATGATCTTTTCGATAACTGCTGGCGACAGCGCGTGGTCGATCAGTTGCTCCGGAGAATCATTCCAGCGGATTATGTCGATGCGCTCGCCACCCAACGCATTGACAATCTCCTTGATGCGGGCGCCTCGGTGGCCGACGCAGACGCCGACGCAATCGATACTCGCGTCAGTGCTTTGCATGGCCAGTTTGGTGCGATAACCGGGCTTGCGTGCGATGGCCTTGATTTCGACACTTCCGGAACGAATCTCGGGAACTTCTCGCGCAAAGAGGCGAGCAACAAGATCGGTATCGTCATGTGCCATCGAATCACTACTCCATGCAGAGATTGTGCTGCCGAGCTCGTGATTGAACAGAACTTTTCTGAATAGTAACAACTCGTAGATTGCGCTACAACCAACCTTGAGATTGCTCTTCGTATGGTGCTTGTGAGCACACGCAGGGTAGCGACATTATCGGGCAATGACGTCCGGTTCGGCGAAGCCGAACCGCGCCTGGGCTGGCCGGGCTCGTCGCATCGGCGTCGACGTTTTGGATGCTGGGAATCGGGTCAGTCATCAACCGCGCCTGCGAAATATCCGCCCCCATACGAATGCCGCCCCAAGGCATGTCGCCATTACTAACGGGATTAGGACAAACCAGAGTTCCACCAGCCACATCGTCAGATCGAGACGAATCTGCATTCCGCGTGTTAACTGCATTCCAAATTCGGTGTATTTTATCGCGTCCAGATCGACATCCTTCCATTCCTCCGGCAGGGTGCCGTCCGCTTTCTGCTGCTTCAGCCGCTGGTGGTGTTGCTCGAAAATCGTCTCGATCTCGCCGTAAGTCAGGCGTGCGAACGCGAAGCCGACAAGGATGATTGCAATGGCGACGATCAGGGCGATGCCGTAGCGAAGCATGACGATTCTCGGGTTCGGGAGGTTTCCAATCTTGCAATCTTCGCCGTTATGTCATCGGGAATAACGGTCCGCTTCGGCGAAGCCGAACCGGACCCGGGCCGGCCGGGCTCGTCGCATCGGCGTCGATGCTTTTCGACGCCGGAGCGGCCGGGACCCGATCGATGATCCGCAAGCCGCACGCTACCCGAGCGCAGGCGCGCCGACAAGCATTCGCCGACAGAATTTGGTTAATCGGCGCGCCGCAAGTCCTCGTCGCGGGTTTTCCGGCGGCGCAAGAAGACGAAGCTAAGGAGGCAGGGGACAATGGTCGCGACGGCAATTCCCAGGAGGGTCAATCCGGATTGAAAGTTCTCGCGCTCGCTTGTGTCCGACAGTCGACCGAAGAGTCCCAACGTCCCGAAAACCAAGCATGGGACGCCCACCGCGCAGAATATCAACAGCGAAATCATTTTCACGAGCATTAGCAAGGCACCCGAAGTCGCCGGCAAGCATACCCGATTTGGGCAGACGGGGCAAGAAAAGAGCGGAGAAGCGAAGGGTGCATTATCTGAAATGACGGTCCGGTTCGGCGAAGCCGAACCGGACCTGGGCTGGCCGGGCTCGTCGCATCGGCGTCAGTGGTCAGCCTAACTTTTTGATGACAGCCCAACCGCCGATTCCTTCTCTTGCGACATCCCATGCTTGTTCGGCGGTGAGCTGACGCAACCAAAACTCTTCAGCGATAATCCTCCTTTCTTCTTCAGGCACGCAGTCAATCAGATTTCCAGTTGTCTGATCGACACTTGTGTCATCTGGAACACCGATAATTCCAGACTTCACGTCAACCGGATATTCACGGTACGCGGGACCGACACCGACGCCGACGGGGCCACGCGTTTCGGGTGGACGAAAATAGTAGGTGGTGGCGCCGTCGAGCGGTCCACCGCGAACTACCGTCGCGAAAATTGGGACTTGCTTCATGGCTGCTCTGAAGATCGTTTCCTGGTTTGCGCCTTGGTAACGACGTTATCGGGAAAGTCGCTTCGGCGAAGCCGAACCGCACCTGGGCTGGCCGGGCTCGTCGCATCGGTGTCGACGCGGGTTAAGTTCTACAGCCAGACTCCGGACACCGACATACCGGCCACGATCGATGCGCACATCGACGCCCAAGCCCACACTGCGGAGCTCGCCGCGATCACGGGCCACTGGCCGCCCGATCGCCACACCAGCAGTCCTCCGAGCAGCAAGTGTGCTAGTACAAGCCCGCCAATCAGGTATTCCGGGAACACCGGTGGCTTTCCATCGGCCCACGGTGGCGGACCACGGTAACAACAGACCACTCCGACGATTAGCACGCCGATGGTCAGCGCTGAAGGGATAACACATCGGGCGACGAGGCGAACGGGACGCTGCTTGATCCGCCCTCCGGTCGCCACGACTCCGCACACCCAAAACACGGCGACCACCACGGTAACGGGGAAGAAATACGCAATGAAGGCTAGGGTGCCAGTCGCTAACTCCAGAAAATACCGACCGTCACTCATGCGCCTCTCACTTCCGCGAGATCATTTTCTGTTTGACTGACCCGAAACCCGAACCGGACCTGGGCTGGCCGGGCTCGTCGCATCGGCGTCGACGCTTCTTGACGGCGGATCGGCCATGTTCCAATCATTGCCGCAGATAGTGCGTGACGACTATTCGTCGAAGGGCAGAATCTCGAATTCTTCCAAGCTGTCCCGCGAACGAAACTCCTCGAGTGCCTTCTTTCCGTCCCACCTCTGCGGCGGGTCAAGGCCGCTGGTCGCGCGGGCGGTGATTGATGCCCCGCGGGTTGGATCAGTATTTCGGTCGACCAGATTCAGACGAACATCGAATCCAACCGGGCTAAAATCGTCCGAGAGGGAAGCCATAATGCAATACTCAATCTCGATCCTCTCGAGAATCGGACCACTCTTGGCCGCCTCGGCGACATTGGCTTCTGCCAGTGCCTTTGCAACAATGGTGTCAGCCGGATACGGCTTGCTTCGTGCAAATTCCGCGAAGGGCTTCTTGATCTCCGTGAATAGCTTCGCGTGCACATGTCCAACGCGCGCCACCTTGCTTTCTTCTGAATCGTCAGAGACACGGAACTGCAGCACCAAATCATGAGCAAGCCCCTTGGACGTCACGTACCCATTCTTCTTAACTCGGTACGAATGCCAGTCGCCCCATTCGTGCTTACTGGTGCTCAAGTGCGTAGCGCCCTGATCTTCAAGTGCCTTCTTGACCTCCACCCACGAGCGGCCGATCGTAGAGTTCCAGCCCAGGTGGTATGCTCGCCAAAGTAACCGATGGTAGTTGTCTTTCTCTTCGGTGCAAACGCGCTCCAAGGATTTCGAAAGATCGGCCAGGGCAACCCGAGCGATCGATTCGGGCGGCACCGTCCCGAGAACCACGGGAGGCGGTGGCGGAAACTCAAGCCGCTTCCAGTCGCCGTAAGGAAACTCCAGACGATTCTCGAAGTAGAATTTGAATACCCCTGGAAATCCCTCTGCGCTCAATCCTTCGGGTTTTTCAGGAGAATCGCCAAGAAGAGAAAGCGCTGCAAACGCCATTTCGCGCAACGGATAGACTTTCACCTTCTTTACCATCGGTTTTCCTGCGGCATCCTTGGCGTTCGGGATTTCTCCTTCGTAGCTCGTCTTGTCCTTGAGAAATGGCATGATGAGGTCCGTCGTCTCCTTGCCCGGAAAGCTGATCAAGTTGTAAATTGCGTCTTCCTTTTCTCGATTGGAACCCTTCCGCAACTGTTCAACCAATACTTTGCGGTACTCGGGGTCAGACGTTCGGACAAAAGCCGAAGATGTTCCGGTGCTCGAAACGTCAACGATCAGTCCTCGTTTTCTTGTGTGGAGACGATGGTCTTCCTTTTCAATTCGCCTCTTTACCAGCGCAACCAGGGCCACCTTGTCCTCCTGCAACTTACCGTCGTTATCGAAGGCCGCGTGCAGCGCAAGTCGGGCGTCAGGCTTCGTAAGGTTGACCCAGAAAATAACCACAAGCTTGCTTTCTTTTTCGTCCCGCCGCGCGCAAAACGCCAGGACCCTATCGCCGGAATGCAAGGCTCGGTCGAAAACGAGCACCTTCGAATGTGGGAATCGCTCAAGGTCCAAGTATTCCTGTTGAACCACCAACGTGTCCGGTCGATCACCCTTCAAGACCGTTTGCGTTTTGAACGTAACCTGCTGCGATTTCCAATCCAAGCTGGGAATCTTCAGTTCTTTGACGTCAGACACATCGGCCATGACGATCGTGTTGCTGATGCTCGTCCACCATTCCAGGGACGCAGAAAGCTCCTTGTCGGCGCGAGCTCGCTGGCTCACCAAACCGAACATGATGACGGCAAGAATTGGCGTCGTTCTTGGCATTTTCGTTCCTCGATTCCCCAGCCATGCTCGTCGATCGGAGGCCGCCAGTGGATGGCGCTGAAACAGAACCGGCTACTTCTTGTCTGGATCTCGTACCGGGGCGCCCTTTGGACCGAACTCAAAAGGCGCGGTTAATTCCCGAACGGACAACGATGAATGATAGTCGCCGGAAACAAGCTCATAATTGCCGTCAGAGCGTTTTTTCAAGAACAACAGGTACTCCGGGGGAGGAAGACCAAGAATTGATGAACCGACGTTGGCCTTGATTGATTTGTCTCGAAACTGGACCAGCGATGGCGAACCCAACGGAAACGTGTTGTGAAACTCAATAACTTCAAAATGAAACACCTTTATCTTCTCTTCACAGTTACTCTTCAGCCTATGGTTGATCGAGAAAGTCGAGACGACGCGCCCGAGCGTCACTTGCTGGTCCTTCAACACTAACCGTTCACTCCGCCTTTCATTCGCAGTCGGCCGCGCGATTACCACCAAATCCGCTTTCTTGAATAGCCGCTCATAACTCCAGTCCTCACCCAATTCTGCAGCGGCCTTTGGCTGAAACAGCCAGCACATTGAAACTGCGACGAGAATCGTTTTCGCCGATTGAATCGCCGTCACGCCCTTCAAGAACATGGAAACCTCCAGAAACTGAGCACCGTGCCTGCGTCCGCGGTGAACTATTGGTGCCCGTCATCTTAACACGGATGCGGGCGTGCCGTTGGCCCGTGCGGCGGCGGATGATCACGTCACGAGATCAGAAGGCTGCCGGCCGTGCTGGACCGAGCCTTCAAGGACGAACTCTGACATCCCGCTCGTCCTGAAAGCCAGCCCGCAGCGCAGGCAAGGAAGCGACTCGACCTTGCTTGCGCTGCGGGCTGTCATTGACGCGGCTCACGTTGCTCGGCAAAGTGCAATTGCGTATACTATATCGGTCATTTTTGTCCGAGCGCCTCGCGTGCGCGCATTTCAGGGAGAACATGTCGTGATTGCTTCAATGCTCACTCCCCAATTCACCACTCAATCCACCACTGGGCGACGACGACCACCACTTTCCTATCTAACTTTTTGAGGTCCTCGGGGGCGAGCGGGAAGTCTGGTCGCGGCAAGGAGATGCGTTCAGAAGGCAAGAATCGGCGCACGGGTCAAAAGTTGGATTTAGTTTGGTTTTGCAGTCGCCGCGAAGCCCCGGCAGGCACGACCGGCGTCAAGCATATTCTTAGGCCCCACTATAATGAGTTCATGTTCATCGATCGAGCGGTTATTTTTGTGTCGGGCGGGCATGGCGGGCGGGGGATGTGCAGTTTCCGCCGGGAGAAGTACATTCCGCGCGGCGGGCCGGACGGGGGCGACGGCGGCAATGGCGGATCGGTCATTGTCCGGGCGTTGGCAGGGGCCGATAGCCTGGCGGGCATCGTTCATATCAAGCATTGGCGGGCCGATTGCGGCGACGGCGGCGGGTCGGCGAATTGCACGGGAAAAAGCGCTGAAGACTTGATCATTGATGTCCCGCCGGGAACGATTGTCCGCGACCGCGATCGCGGGCACGTGCTGAAAGACCTCGTTCAAGCCGGCGAGCAAGTGACCGTGGCCCACGGCGGGAAGGGCGGCCGCGGCAATAAAGTGTTTGCCACCGCCACGAACCGCACGCCGCGCGAATGGGAGCCGGGGACTGCCGGCGAGGAACGCTGGCTCACGCTTGAACTGAAGGTCATTGCAGACGTGGGACTGATCGGTCTGCCAAATGCCGGCAAATCGACTCTGCTCAGTCGCCTATCACGTGCGACGCCGGAAATCGCCGATTACCCGTTCACGACGAAGTATCCGAATCTGGGCATGGTGGACATCGGCGGCGACCATGCGTTCGTGCTGGCCGACTTGCCGGGGTTGATTGAGGGGGCGCACACGGGTGTCGGCTTGGGACATGAATTCCTGCGGCACGTCGAGCGCACGCGGATCCTGGTGCATCTGGTTGAGCCATTCCCCTCCGACGATTCCGATCCGGTTGAGAACTACCGCACCATCCGTCGCGAACTCGAACTGTACAACCCGGCGTTGTCGAAGAAGCCCGAATTTGTGGCCGTGAGCAAATCGGAACTGACTGGCAGCGGTGAAATTCGTGATCGGCTAGCGGCCGAAACCGATGCCGAAGTATTGGCGATTTCGGCGGTGACTGGGCAGGGGTTGTCGCAGTTAATTCGGGCCGTCGCGGGGCAATTGAAAGAGCAACTGGCCCTCGAACGTGAGTAACATCATGCTAGTGGCGGATGTTGGCAACACGCGAATCAAATGGGGCCTATGCGGGGCCGACGGAATTGAGCGCGCCGCCTCGCTGCCCGATGATCCCGATGTTTGGCGGAAGCAACTGAGCGAGTGGCGGTTGACCGGAGCGCAGCAGTGGGCGTTGGCCGGAGTCGATCCGCGGCGGCGCGATCAACTCGCGGAATGGCTCAAACAATCCGGTCATCAGGTCCGCGTGTTTGATCATTTCTCGCAGTTGCCGCTGCAACTTCGGGTCGATGCACCAGAAAAAGTCGGCATCGACCGGTTGCTGAACGTGCTCGCGGCCAAGGCGCTCGTGCCCGCGAATACGCCGGCCGCGGTCGTCGATGTCGGTTCGGCGGTCACGGTGAACTTGCTCGACGAAAGCGGCGCATTCGGCGGCGGATCGATTTTTCCGGGATTGCGGTTGATGGCCGAAGCGCTGCACGATCATACCGCCATGCTGCCATTGGTGAAAGTGACCGAATATCCAACCGTGATGCCGGCGAAGTCAACGGAGCCGGCGATTGCGGCGGGGATCTATTGGGCGGTAGTCGGCGGCATCGCGGCCTTGGTCCGCGAGTTGCACCGAAGCGTGCCCGGGGTCGAGCCATTGCCGGTGTTTCTTACCGGAGGCGATGCGGCGGTCATCGCCGGTGATTTGCCCGATCGCGATCTTTGCCGGTATGAACTGCGTCCGATGTTGACCCTCGAAGGCATCCGTATCGCCGCGAACCATTCGCCATGAAGCCCTCAAATTCAACCATTGTTTCCTGTTTGACACCGCCCGGAACCGGCGCCATTGCGACGATTGTCGTGCGTGGGCCGCTGGCATGGCAGGCGATCCGCGAGCTATTCCAACCCGCATCAAAACAGCCATTGCCCGAACAGCCGCCGTCGCCCGGCGCGGTTTGGTTCGGCCGGGTCGGCCGATCGGGGTTGGCCGATGAAGTGGTGCTCACGATGAAGCAAAACGATCCGCTGCCTTGGCTGGAGATCCACGCGCACGGCGGACGGCAGGTTGTGGCGTGGCTGCTGGAAACACTCGAACGGTGCGGATTACAAACGCGATTGTGGTCGGAGTTTCTGGACGGTGTCGAGGTTCCGTTGCGCGCGGCAGCGTTAGCACTGTTGGCGCGGACCGCGACGTTGCGAACCGCGGCGATCATGCTCGACCAAGTCCAGGGAGCGTTTCACCGAGCGATTGAGGCGATGCGTGACGATCTTCAATTGCAGCAGATCGAACGGCTCCATCAACGGATCGACGATCTGCTGAAATTTGCTTCGCTTGGACGGCACTTGATCGAGCCGTGGCGGGTGGTCGTGGCCGGTGCGCCGAATGTCGGTAAGAGCAGCCTGGTCAACGCGCTGGCGGGGTTTCAGCGCAGCGTGGTCGCTCCTATTCCCGGCACGACGCGCGATATGGTTTCCACCCGGCTGGCGATCGACGGTTGGCCGGTTGAATTGCTCGACACGGCCGGTCTGCGAGATGAAGCGGGTGGTCTGGAACGAGCGGGTATCGATTTAGCGCGAGCGGCGGTCGAAGTCGCCGACTTGTGCGTGTGGGTCGTCGATGCAACGGCGTCACCTATTTGGCCGGAGGTGTTGTCGGTGCCCACAATCGTCGTGACCAACAAATGCGACCGACCTTCGACGTGGGCTACGGAACAATCGGACTTGAGGGTTTCCGCGCTTACAGGCGAAGGAATCAAGGCCCTCACTCACGTCATTTCCCGCAAACTCGTGCCGGATGCCCCGCCTCCCGGCGCCGGCGTTCCTTTCCTTGCTTCGCAAATCGAACTTTTGCTCAAACTCCGCACGGCCGTGCAAGTCGGCGACCGCGACTCCGTCGCAATGCGCTTGTCGGCACTGGCCAATTGATCGGAAAACCGTAAGACCGATTCGGGCGGCAAAGCCGGTCGCCTCAGCCCACAATCACGGGGCGCCGCAAGCGCGATTGCTCTTGCGGTGCGGGTTTTTCGGTCGATCTAACTGAAACACTGTCGCCATCGATAGGGAGACACTTCGTGATTCGACGGCGCATCGGGCTGTTGGCAATCTTGACGCTCTTGGGAGTCTGCGCACCGGTTCGGGCGGCCTTTTTGCATCGCTTTTTCTGCCCGCCCAACGAATTGGATCGGGTCAATCGCCAATTGCAAGGCCGCATCCTCGACTTCACGTTCAATCACGGCAGCGACAACCGGATTTGCTCGGAAGCACTCGGGGAAAAACGCGACCTGTACGTTTATCTGCCGCCCGGCTACGACCCGAAAATGCAGTATCCGCTAATCATCTTCATGCACGGCATTGGGCAAGACGAACGGAATTTTCTCGAATTCGCCGAACAGTTCGATCGGGCAATGGCGTGCGGGAACTTGACACCGACGATTATCGCCTGTCCGGACGGCACCATCAAAGGCCGTCCCTCGCTGCTGAATGCCGGGAGCTTTTTCGTCAACTCGAAAGCCGGCCGCTTCGAAGACTTCGCGATGCAGGACGTGTGGGGTTTTCTGCACCGGACCTATTCCATCCGGCCCGAGCGTGAGGCGCATGCCCTGATCGGCGGCTCGATGGGCGGTTTTGGTGCTTACAATCTCGGAATCAAGTATCGCGAGCAAGTGGCGAACGTCGCCGCGATTTTTCCGCCCCTTAATCTTCGCTATTTGGATTGCCACGGCCGCTACTTCGGCAGTTTCGATCCGTGCTGTTTCGGCTGGCGAACCCAATTGCAGCCCTGGGCGCCCGTGGGCCGCTATTACGGTGTGATCACCGTTCGCCAAAGGCGTTTGATTGATCCGCTCTACGGACGCTCGAAAGACGCGATCTGCCAAATCAGCCGCGAAAATCCCGTCGAGATGCTAGATACTTATGGCGTGAAACCGGGTGAACTGCAAATGTTCGTCGCTTACGTCGGCAAGGATGAGTTCAATCTGAACGCTCAAGTCGACAGCTTCCTGTACATCGCCCGAGGCAAGGGGCTGACGGTCTCGACGGTCTTTGAGCCGGAGGGTCACCACAACA
>JBGQCZ010000071.1:0-12219 GCA_041495645.1 Gemmataceae bacterium
CAGGTCGATGCCGCAATAGTATCGATGTTGTTGGTTGTAGAACCGCATCATGGTCTCCGTGGGGACGGGCCGGCGTGCCGATCCCGCTTCGTGGTTGCGAAGCACCCACTTCGCTGAAAGATCCACGCTGGGACACGCCTCGGCGCTGATCCCGTTTTACTTGGGACGAGCCGCCGGCTCGTCTCCATCGAGGCCATGAGTAGTATCCAACGGCTGAAGCGGACCAGGGCCCCCATCCTGGTTTGCCGCGCTTCAACGTCCTTGCAGGTGGCCCCGACAGCTTAGCCGAGCGTTAGGTGCCTATGAGTGACGGCGACGAACCCAAGATGTTTCGCACGTTGAGGGTTTCCTCAATGGCGAAGAGCCGGATGAAGCGAACTACTTCCGCTTCAGCGCGACGCTGCGCATTCACGGCAACGAGCTTCCTTTTGAGGAAATCAGCCAGCGGCTCTGCGTCCAGCCAACGAACCTTCATCGCAAAGGCGAACGCCGCGGCCCGAGGTCGCCAGCCTACCGTGACGATGCTTGGCATTTCGAGCCTTCGCTGCCTGAAACCGAACCGCTGGAGCGCCACATTGACGCGCTTTGGCAAGTAGTACGGCCCCATGTTGAATATCTCAAGGCGCTCAAGCAACGCTTCAAAGTCGATGTCTTCTGTGGGTATCGTTCCAATTGCGATACGGCCGGTTTCGAGGTGTCCCACAAGTGCTTAGAGTTGTTCACGGCGCTGGAAGTGCCATTCGGCGTATCAGTGATCGTTGCGTGAACGCGGCAGAGCGGCACATAACCAACGGCTGAAGCTGACCGGGGCCGCCATCCTGGTTTTCCGAGCCTCAACGTCCTTGCAGGCGGCCCCGGCAGCTTAGCCGAGCGTTCGGCGACAGGAGGCGTATGCATGTCCGAGGCGAAGCCGGAATCGACCCCTGAGTCTCCGGGCCCGGCTCCGTCCCTCTTCGGGGAGTTGCTGTCGCTCGGGAAGTTGATCCTCGGGTTTTGCCTGATCGCCTTCGGCTGCTGGCGGGCTATCGTCTGGGCATTTGGCCCCGATGAATCCCTCTTCTTTGCGTCGAGGGTGACGGCGAAGCACGCCGCCGAGGAGGCGGAAGCGCTGAAGCAGTACGCAAAGGGGCTGCGGGAACTGAAGCGGGGGAATCGGACGCCCGAGGAGCGGGCGCAGGATCTCGACAAGCTGGACCGCGAATTGACCAAATCGCTGGAGGAGCAACCCCAGCGAGACCAGAAAGGGTATCGCATGCAGCGGTGGATGGAGTTGCTCTTGGTTCTGTTTTCTTTCACCTTCGGGCCGGGTTTGCTTTGGGCCGGCAAGGACGGAGTCCGTTGGCCCAAACTGAGGCGGGCCGAACCAGGCGCTGCAGCAGACGGCGGGGCATGATTCGTATCTGGGACTTCAAACTCGTCGGTGCCCCGCCGCTGCTGAGCTGGGTCGTTCGGTCTTTCCATAATTGGGGCTGCCAGCATTGGCTGCATGAACAATGGCAAAGAAATCGACATCCAAAAAGACGACGAAACCCAAAGCAGCGCGGGCGAAAACGGCACCCGCTCAGGCTAAGGGCACGACCATGACTCTGGAGGAAACCCTCCGACAACTTGAGTCGCTGGGCAACGCGGGTGTGCGTTCTCAAAACGCCAAGCGCGGCGCCGGCGACAATCAGTTCGGCGTCAAACTCGGCGACCTTCGTGTGCTGGCGAAGAAGATCAAGACCAATCACGAATTGGCATTGGCTTTGTGGAAAACCGGGAACATTGACGCCCAGTTCTTGGCGACGCTCCTGATCAAAGTCAATCTCCTGTCGGCCGACGAGATGGAGCGAATGGTGAGAAGTGTCACCTTCATGTGGGTGGCCGACTGGCTCCACTCCTATGTCGTCAAGGAGCACGCCGATAAAGAGACCCTTCGAAAAAAATGGATGACGTCGGATGACCCCATGGCGGCCCGCGCCGGATGGCAACTGACGGCCGGGCGGGTAGCGAAGAGCCCCGAAGGACTCGACCTCGTCGCGTTGCTCGATCGCATCGAGAAGGAGATGGGCGCCGCCGCTGCCGAAGTGCAATGGACGATGAACTGCTGCCTGGCGGAAATCGGCATCCACTTCCCCAAACACCGAAAGCGGGCGATCGCGATCGGTGAAAAGCTGGGGATCTATCGCGACTATCCTTGTTCCAAAGGATGCACATCACCATTCGCCCCGATCTGGATCAGCGCAATGGTGAGTCGGCAGAGTTGAACCAACTCGCCGTCGCTGGAAAGGCGGTCGGGAGTCGAATCGAAGCTTAACCGAGCCGAACTAACGGCTGAAGCTGGGGGGGCTTCTTCCAGCGACACCTCGGGAGGGCGAGGCGGGGCAAGCCCGGAAACCGCGCTTGAATTCGATTGTAAACTGATGTACACTTTGAGTGTCTGCTGACTCGGCACTTCTTTTGCGCGCATTTCTGGAGGTGACCTATGATGCTCAAATCAGTTGCAATCTTGCTGTCACGACTGAGTTGCGGCCCCTCCGAAGTCAGATCAACAAAAACAACAATTTGTGTGAGGGCATCGAATGCGCGTGGCAACTCCGGTCAATTCAAGGAGTTGCGTCAAGGCAGGGCTCATAGCCCGCAAGTCGTTTGTTGTTTTTTGTTGTCCTGTCTCGAATCGATAGACTGCCAAGAACTGCGAAATTGCCTGCGGAGCCTCCCCATGAGCCGTCTGCTCGCTGGTGTTGTCATTCTCCTGGCCGCGATGCCCCTGCGCTCCGCCGAGCCGGATTTGTTCACCACCGACGTGCGACCGATCCTGGCGCGGCATTGCTTCAAGTGCCACGGGCCCGACGACAAGGCTCGCAAAGCGAAACTACGTTTGGACCAGCGCGAAATCGCCGTGCGCGTGCTTTCTCCCGGCAAGCCCGACCAGAGTGAATTGCTCAAACGGATTTCCTCGCACGATCCGGCCGTGATGATGCCGCCGCCGGTGGCGAAGAATCCAATCACCGACGCACAACGGCAGGTTCTGCGGCGTTGGATTGAGAGCGGGGCGGGTTACACCGCGCATTGGGCGTTTGTAGCGCCCAAGCGTGCGGGCCTGCCCGCCGTGAGGCACGCGAACTGGCCCAAGAACGGCATCGACAATTTCATCTTGGCCCGGCTTGAATCAGAAGGCTTGTCGCCATCGGGGGAAGCGGATCGTCACACGTTGGCGCGGCGGCTTTGCCTCGACCTGATCGGCGTGCCGCCGACTCCGGAAGAGACCGCCGTGTTCATCGCGGACAAATCGCCGGACGCCTACGAGAAGCTTGTCGATCGCTTGCTCGCCGATCCCCGTTACGGCGAGCGCTGGGCTCGCCGCTGGCTCGACATCGCCCGCTATGCCGATACCAACGGTTACGAGAAGGATCGCCAGCGCTCGATCTGGCCCTATCGGGATTGGGTCATCGATGCCCTCAACGCCGACATGCGGTTCGATCGATTCACGGTCGAGCAGCTCGCCGGCGACATGCTGCCGAACGCAACCGAATCGCAGCGCATCGCCACCGGCTTTCATCGCAACACGATGCTCAACGAGGAAGGCGGAATCGATCCGCTCGAGTTCCGCTTCCACGCCATGACCGATCGCGTCGCCACCACCGGCACGGTTTGGCTGGGATTGACCATCGGCTGCGCGCAATGCCATTCGCACAAGTTCGACCCGATCCCGCACCGCGACTATTACCGCTTCTTCGCCTGCCTCAACAACGCCGACGAACCGTTGCTGGATGTCCATAACCCGGCAGTCGAAAAACGACGGCAGGAAATCCAGAAACAGATCGATGCGCTGGTCGCGGAACTGCCGAAAAAACTGCCGGCCAAGGACCTTGAGAAGAAATTCGCCGACTGGCTCGCCCGCGAACGGCCACGAACCGTGCCCTGGCATGTGCTGCGGCCGACCGAGGCGAAATCAAACCTGCCGCTGCTCACGATTCAGGATGACGCTTCCGTTTTCGTCACGGGCGATCAATCCAAGAGCGATACCTACCGCTTGAAGTTTCGCACGGACGCGCCCACGACCGCCTTGCGGCTGGAAGTGCTGCCGGACGACCGCTTGCCGCGTCACGGTCCCGGCCGTGTCTTTTACGAAGGCTCGCCGGGCGATTTCAACCTCGCGAACTTCGCGGTACTGGTGAGCGGCAAGAAAGTGAAGATCGCCAAGGCCACGCATAGTTTCGCCAACGGCGGAAATAGTGCCGCGTTTGCGATCGACGACAATCTGCAGACAGGTTGGTCGATCGACGGCGGGCAGGGCCGGGCGCACTTCGCCGTTTTCACGTTTGCCGAGCCGCTGCCCGCCGGTGAGTTCGAACTGCACATGACGTTTGAGCGTTACTACGCATCGGGCTTGGGCCGCTTTCGTCTCACGGCGACGACTGCCAAACCGCCCGACGCCCGTGACGCCACCAACGAGATTGAAGCATTGTTGCTCATTCCCGATGCGAAGCTCACGGCCGAGCAGCACGACCAATTGTTGAAGCATTATCTCACGAGCGCTCCGGAGTTGACCAAGGAACGGCAGGCCATCGATCAGCTTCGCAAACAGATTCCCGCGTTCCCGACCACGCTGGTGATGCACGAGCGCCCGCCGGAAAATCCGCGGCCGACCTTCATCCACAATCGCGGCGAATACATGCAGCCCACGGAGAAGGTCGAACCGGGCGGACTGTCGATGCTGCCTCCGTTGCGCTCCGCGAATCGCCTGGAGTTCGCCCGCTGGCTTGTGTCGCCCGAGAACCCACTCGTGGGTCGCGTCACCGTCAACCGACAATGGCAGGCGTTCTTCGGCACCGGCATCGTCCGCACCTTGCAGGATTTCGGCTACACGGGCGAAGCGCCATCGCATCCGGAACTGCTCGATTGGCTCGCGACCGAGTTCATCCGCCAAGGCTGGTCGATGAAGAAGTTGCACAAACTGATCGTGATGAGCGCGACGTACCGCCAGGTTTCGCGCGTCACGCCGGAACTGTTGGCGAAGGATCCCGCCAATCGCATGCTGGCGCGCGGACCGCGCGTGCGGCTCGAAGCCGAGATGATTCGCGATTCGGTATTGCAGGCCAGCGGGTTGCTTTCTCGCAAGATGCACGGCCCGAGTGTGTTCCCCCCGCAACCGGCGAGTGTGACCACCGAGGGCACCTACGGCGCGATCGCCTGGAAACCGAGTCCCGGCGAGGATCGCTATCGCCGCGGGTTGTACACGTTCACGAAGCGCACGGCGCCGTTCGCGGCCTTCGCCGCCTTTGACGGCCCGAGTGGGGAATCCTGCATCCCCCGCCGCGAAGTTTCCAACACTCCGCTGCAAGCGCTTACGCTATTGAACGACGCGGCCTTCACCGAAGCGGCCCAAGCGCTAGGCCGCGATCTGGTCGGACGCAAGGAAAGCGTGGCCGAACGAGCCGATTTGATGTTCCGCAGATGCCTGACGCGCCCGCCATCGCCCGAAGAATTGGCGTCGCTGGTGCGGTTCTTCGAGAATCAAAGGAAGCGCTTCACGGCGGGCGAAGGCGATGCGGCGAAAGTAGCCGGTGCGGGAAACGGCGACGCCGCTGAGCGCGCCGCCTGGACGTCGCTGACGCGGGCATTGTTCAATTTGGATGAGATGATTGTGAAGGACTGACCTCTCGCAACGTCGCGTGATCTTCCGGCGCAATGTTCTCACCCGTGAGCACGACGCAGATCGGTTCTTCGAGGGCCTTGGAATGTGTCTTCACGAACGCCGCCGCGATCGCGCTCGACGGCTCAACAACCAGGGCTTGCGTGGTGTACAAGCTCCGCATGGCATCGCGAATGTCATCTTCCGAGACCATGTGGACTTCGACGCGATCCTCGGCCATGCGCTGTTGCACTTTCGGATGCGCGGCTTCAAGTTTCAACCCGTCGGCGATGGTGGTACTGCGGGCATGATCGAAGCGGGCGTATTTGGGGTAGTTGAACGGTTCGATTCCGTGAAGCTTCACTTTCGCAGGGTTCTTCCGCAAGTGCTCCGTCAAGCCCATGAGCATGCCGCCGCCGCCGAGCGGAAACACCAGCGAGCGGCACTCGGGAAGAGAATGGAGAATCTCGGCGACGATGGATTGATAGCCGTCGGTCCAGAGTGGATCCAAGTGCGGATGCACCATGTAGCCGCCGTGTTCCTTCGCGTAGTCGGCCGCATAGCGCAGCAATTCACTGCCGCCGCCGTCAATTTTCACGAGTGTCGCGCCGAGCGCTTGGAGCTTCTCGTCTTTGGCGCGAGAAATGGCTTTGGGCACCACGCCGGTCATGGCGAAGCCGTAAGCCTTCGCGCCGACGGCCGCGCCCAGAGCCGTGTTGCCCATCGACGGCACGACCAGTTGGCGAGTCTTGCCCTCGCGGCTGAGATGTTCCAACAGGTGATTTGCCCCGCGAATCTTGAAACAGCCCGACGGCGCCAGGAACTCGCACTTGGCATAGACGGCTCGGTCTGGGAAGAGATTCCCCAGTCGGATCAACGGCGTGTCAATCGAGGTAAGCATGGTTCTGTCCTTCAATAGAACGCAGATGACGCGGATTTCACGGATTCACGCGGATCAGATAAAAGACTGGATCGGAAACCCAATCATTGATTTTCCGATCCGCGCAAATCCGCGCTGTCCGCGTCATCCGCGTTCTATTGTTGCGTTCGACGCCGGGCGGGCAAGAGACTTGCCCGCCCGGCGCGAATCAACAAAATCATGCCAATACGAATCCACTCTTCGTCGTGGGTAGCATTCGAATGAAACCGCGTCGCATCTTGCTCAAGAGCCTGTTGTTTCTTGCCTTCGCCGTCCCCGTTCTTGCCGAAGATACTTGGGTCGGCAAGATTGTGGTGATCACCAAGAAAGACGCCCGCTTCGGCCACACCGATCCCAAGACCAAGGAGCAAGTTTATTTCGGCACGCTCACGCAAATGGATTACGTGGTGCGCGGCGAGCAAACGTCGTTCGTTTTGGTCCGTCAGGGCGATAAGGAGGGTTGGGTTCCTAAGTCGGACGTGGTCTTACTCGAAAACGCGCTCGACTATTTCACGAGCATCATTCGGGCCAACCCGCGCGACGACGCAGCTTATGCGCATCGGGCCGGCGTCCATAAGCGCCAAGGCAATCTCGAAGCGGCCCTCAAGGATCTGGACGAAGCCATTCGCCTGAACCCAAAGATTCCCGTCTGGTGGAACAATCGCGCCAACGCCTGGAGCGATAAGAAGGAATACGACAAGGCGCTCAAGGATTTCAGCGAAGCGCTCCGCCTCGATCCAAGCTATGCCAACGCTTTGAACGATCGCGGCAATTGCTGGATCGCGAAGAAAGAGTATGCGATGGCCCTGGTGGATTATGACGCCGCCATCAAACTCGCGCCCGAAAGCGCCTTTCCGCTTAACGACAAAGCCTGGCTGCTGGCCACCTGCGCCGAGGCGAAGTTCCGCGACGGCAAGAAAGCCGTCCATCTCGCCAAAGCCGCCTGCGAACTCACGGGTTGGAAAGACATGGGCTACATCGATACCCTCGCCGCCGCCAGCGCCGAAGCCGGCCAATTCGACGATGCCGTGAAGTGGCAACAAAAAGCGCTTGAAGACGCCGAGTACGCGAAGCAATTTGGCGCCGAGGGGAAGAAACGACTGCAACTCTACCAGCAGAAAAAGCCGTATCGGGAGGAATAATCAAGCGAACCAGGGCGGCATTTCGCCGGCGGGGGGCAGTTTCACGACCGTGAGGGTATGAATCTGCGGATGCGCCTGCACCTGGGCGCGAGCCTCGTCGCTGGGCCAATTGTCGAGATTCAGCACGGCGATAGCTTCGCCTCCGGGCGTCTCGCGTCCCACGGCCATGCGGGCGATGTTGACTTGATGCCGGCCAAATATGGTCCCGATGTGACCGATCAGCCCCGGCACGTCGCGATGCGGGAACACCAGCATGGTGCCGTCGAGGTAGGTGTCGAGCCGGAACGGGCCGAGTTGCACGAGGCGTGCGTATTGGTTGCCGAACAGCGTGCCGCTGGCGACCATTGACTTGCTCGCCGTTACTTCAGTCTGCACGAGCGTCACGAAGTCGCCCTTCTTGGCGTTGCTGCTTTCGACCACTTCAATGCCGCGCTCGCGGGCCAGCAATTCGGCGTTGACGATGTTCACCGGCTCGTCGAGCCTGCCTTCCAACAAGCCGGCGACAAATGCCGCGGTAATCAGCTTCGTGCCGCGCCGCGCGACCTCGCCGCGGTACGTGAGCACGGCCTTTCGGACTGGCCCTTCCGCCAGTTGTCCTTGAAGCATGCCCAAGCGTCGCGCGAGATCCACATAGTGCCGCACTTCTTGAAGTTCGGCTTTGTCCACGGCGGCCATGTTGACCGCGAACTGAACCAGGCCTTTGGTCAGATAATCGATCAACAGTTGCGCCGCTTCGCGGGCGACGTTTTCCTGCGCTTCGATCGTGGATGCGCCAAGGTGCGGGGTCAACACCGCGTCTGGTGCCTTGAGCAAAGGCAGGTCCGCCGGCGGCGGTTCAGCGCTGAACACGTCGATGGCGGCGCCGGCCACGGTTCCCGCCTTCAGCGCTTCGGCCAGTGCCGTTTCGTCGATTACGCCGCCGCGGGCCACATCGAGCAATCGGCATCCCGGCTTCAGCAATGCGAATTCCTTCGCGCCAAGCATCGCTTTCGTGTTGTCGGTTAGCGGTACGTGAACGGTGATGAAATCGCAAAGCGGCAACAATTGATCGAGTCCGGCCACGGCTTCGATGCCGAGTTGCGCCGCCCGATCGGGCGACAGAAACGGGTCGAAGCCGATGACCTTCATATCGAGGCCCGCGGCGCGGCGGGCAACTTCGCGTCCGATCCGTCCCAGCCCGATGACGCCAAGGATTTTGCCCGCGACCTGCGTGCCGACGAACTTGCCGCGGTCCCATTTGCCGGCCTTCATCGTGGCGTCGGCCGCGGGAATATGTCGGGCCATTGCCAGGAGTAGGGCGATGGTATGCTCGGCGGCGCTGACGGTGTTTCCGCCCGGCGTGTTCATCACCACGATGCCCTTGCGGGTCGCCGCTGCCACGTCGATGTTGTCGACTCCCACGCCAGCCCGAGCGATCGCACGCAATTTGCCGGGCTGATCGAGCAACTCGGCCGTAATTCGCGTGCCGCTGCGAACGATGACCCCATCGGCCGCTTGCAGCGCTTCCAGAAGGGCGGCCCCCGTCAGGCCCGGCCGGTTGTCCACCTCCAGACCGGCTTGTTTCAGCAGGTCCAACCCGGCCGCTTCCAGTTTGTCGCAAATCAAAACCCGAGGCATTGTCATTCCTTCAGTTGTTGATTCCCGCCGCCAACACTTGCTGCGCGGCGGCGACGCCGGCGCCCGGCGCGAATTTGTGTCCCATTTCGAGTAGCGTCAGTTCGAGCGCTGAAATCGCGGCCAAGACGTCGAACTGATCGTGGTAGCCCATGTGGGCCAGCCGCCACACCTTGCCCTTGATCGCGTCCTGGCCGTTGGCCAGTTTGATGCCGTACTTCTTTTCCATCAGTGCCAGGGCCGCCGTTCCGTCCATGCCGGCCGGGGCTTTGATTACCGTGAGGCCGTCGGCTGGGGGATTCGCGAACAACTCCAATCCCATCGCCTTGGCCGCAGCGCGAGCGGCAGCGGCCATTTTCGCGTGCCGGGCCCACACGTTTTCGATGCCTTCCGCTCGCAGTTGTTTCAGGCTGACGCGCTGAGCCTTCAGCAGCGTATGAGCGGGTGTGTACGGGGTATCGCCTTCCTTGGCCTTGTCGCGGTATTTCTTCAAATCAAAGTAAAACACGCGGGCGCTTGTGTTTGCCTCGATTTTCTTCCACGCTTTGTCGCTCACCGACACATAAGCCAGACCCGGCGGCATCATCAGTGCTTTTTGCGAACCCGTAATATTCACGTCGATGTGCCAGGCTTCGGTACGGCACTCCATCACTCCTAGCCCGCTAATCGTATCCACAATCAACACCGCCGGTGTCTTCGCGACGATCTCGCCGTACGCTTTGATGTCGTTGCGGACGCCGGTCGAGGTCTCACTGAACGTGGCGAACACCGCGGCCGCGTCCGGATGATCCGCGAGGGCTTTTTCCAATTGAGCGGGCGCGACAGTCTGGCCCCAAGGCACGCTTACAACCACGGATTCGATCCCAAACGCCTTGCACAGGTTCTTCCAGCGCTCGCTGAACCGTCCGCACGCCAAGACGATCGCTTTTTGCCCGGCCGCCACGCAATTCGATAACGCGGCTTCCATCCCGCCGGTGCCAGACGCCGTCAGTACCAGAACCGATCCGCTCGTCTGGTAGACGTAACGCATGTCGTCGATCACTTCGGCGAACAGTTGGCGGAACTCGGGCGTGCGGTGATACGGCACCGGCTTGGCCAATTCCAGCAGCGTTTCTTCGGGCACCGGCGTCGGTCCGGGCGTTTGCAAACGAAACTTCATGCGCGTCAACCTCAAGGAGTTTGCATGAATGCACAACACGCTCATTGTAACGATTTCATTCTCCCGGTCCGCCTCGGAGCGTAGCGCGCCGGCCCCAGACCGCTCGAACACAACCCGGAATCCAACTCGCAACCAAACTAAATCCAACTTCTTGCCTTGTGCGCCATTTTCCAATTCTGATCGCAACTCGTTGACTCCCAATCGATTGCTCGTCGCCCCACATGCCCTCAAAAACTTTGTGGAGAAAGTGGTTGGACGAGTGGTTGGGTGGTGGATTGAGTGGTGCGTTTGGTTTGGAGCTGAGTTTGGAACCGGGTTGAAATTCGAGTTGTGACTTGAGTTGAAATCCGAGTTTGCCCGCGCGCTGGACCACGAGTCGTACATCGAGCGAATGGCCAAAATCAGAATGGAAGCCTTCACGACGTGCCCTCCCAGAACTGCGCGCACGCAACGCGCTCGGACGAAGTGCCCTTTAAGTATACGCACGTATATATCGTTTTCCAAGCGAGCCACGGGGCTTGTCCCACGTGCCCTGCGCAGGCTGAAGCCGTGCGGCTACAATATGCTCGACGCGCAGTCAACCGGAGGACCGCATCGTGGGCCAATTCCTGATTCTCGTCCTCAGCCTGGCGACGGCGCAGCCGCGGGATAAGTCGTCGGCGGAACAATACAAAGCGCTGCTCAAGGAATTCGGGGAAGCCGCGAACGCCAATTGGCGGGCCACGAACGACGAGGAGCGAAAGCGGGCCACCGCGCGCGTCGAACCGCTGCCGCTCAAACTCCTGGAACTGGCCGAGAACAACCCGAATGAACCGTGGACACTCGACGCTCTGACGAACGTGATCACTCACGAGTACTGGTTGGACAATTACTCCTCACACCCGGGCTGGGGCAAGGACAGCCGGCAGGCCCGGGCCATCGCCATTCTGCTGCGCGACCACGTCCACAGCGACAAGCTCGGCGAGACCTGCAAGCGGGCCCAATACGGCTTCCGCAAGGAGTGCGAGACATTCCTGCGCACGGTGCTCGAGAAGAACCCGCACCGGGACGTGCAGGGGCAGGCCTGCCTGCGCCTGGCCCTTTTCTTGTACGGCCGTTTGAATCGGCTCGATTTGCTCAAGGACCAGCCGGATGTGACCAAGCGCTACGAGGGGATTTACGGCAAAGAGTACCTCGACGCCCTGCGCCGGCAGGACCGTGCCAAGGCCGTCGCGGAGGTGGAGGCGATCCTCGAGCAGGCCGCCGACACATACGGCGATGTCAAGTTGCCCTATGGCGGCACTATCGGCGAGAGTGCCAAGACCGAGCTATTCGCGATTCGCCGCCTCGCCGTCGGCAAGGAGACACCCGACATCGAAGGCACCGATCAGGACGGCGTCCGCTTCAAGCTGAGCGACTACCGCGGCAAGGTGGTGCTGCTCTACTTCTGGCAACAAGTCTGACTGACCTGACGGGCCAGTTGGCCCCACGAGCGGTCGCTCGTAACGAAGTTGAAAGACCAACCGTTCGCCTTGATCGGCGTCAACGTCAGCGAATTCGAGACCAAGGACCTCAAGGAAAGAATGGCCAAGGAGAAAATGAACTGGCGGTCGTTCGCGCATCAGGATGCGATCAGCGCCAAATGGAACCCCAGCACGCCGGGCTACTACGTCCTCGATCCCAAGGGCGTAATCCGGCACAAATGGGTTGGCGCCCCCGGCGAAAAAGCCATCGACACGGCTCTGGAGAAACTGATCAACGAGGCGGAGGTGAACGGGGAAAAAAAGTC
>JBGQCZ010000072.1:0-12085 GCA_041495645.1 Gemmataceae bacterium
CCATTCGCCTAAAAGCGGCCACGTCGAATCGAACCGACACGAAGTCATTTAGCTGCTCCAACCATTTGTCAAACGGAAGCTCAACCTCCTTGTCTACACCAGGGTAGGGTTTCCGCATGGTCTCTCGTACTGCCTCGGACGATTCAGCTCCCTTCGGCGCATCGGGCTTGGCTTCGAACTTGGCCCCAAGCGAATCGCTGGGTTTGGCCTTGTCGGCGGGCTTCGCCGCTGGCTTGTCGGCGCCTTCCTTTTTGCCGTCGGCATTGGCGTTGAACACGGTGATTCCCGTTCCGCCCGCCAACGTGAGCAGCACGGCGAAAGCGGCCAGCAGAGTCATTCGATTCGTGGACATGGTGTTGGCAACTCCAGCGACAATGGTGAGAACGTGATGGGCGACGGCGCCGGCAGCGTTGCCGGTGCGTGCAAACTGCGAAACGGCTTGAAGAGTACGCGAGGTAAGGCCAGGCAAGACGCCGGCGTTTCCTTCTCCCTGCCACAGCGATTCCAAAGCGATCGTGCCGGACAAAGCAACGCCGCGGCTCAACAGGCGTTGGTGCAATTTCTTTCGGGCCGCCGCCAGCCGCGAATCGATGGTCCCTCTTGGGCAGCCGAGGATTGCGGCGGCTTCGCTATTGCTGCGTCCCTCCAAGTAACAAAGCACGACCGGCGCCCGCAGGCGGTCGGGCAGAGCGGCGACTTCTTCCTCGACCGCGGCCCGCGTCTCGTCGCGAACCAGATCGTCGGCGAATTCAACGGCCCGGTCGTCCTCGCGGATCGGCAGGGCTCGGCGTCGTGCTGTCTTACCCATGGCTTTGCGCGAGATGAAATAGGCCACGCGGAACAACCAGCCGGCCAGCGATTCACGCTTCCCGATCCGGGCCGCGTCGCGGGCCAGCACCAAGAAAACAGCCTGAAAAGCGTCTTCGGCATCGGCATGGCCCAGGTGCCGCCGGCATACGCGAAGCACCAATTCCCCATGCCGGCGCAGCAGCGCCTCGAACGCCGCTTCGTCCCGGGAGCGCACGAATCGCTCCAGGAGCGAAGCGTCGCCGTCTTCGGCTCCGGACGGGCCTTGCCCGAACCGCCGCAAGGCCTGCAACAACCGATTCGGCGGCGACTTCAACATCTCGGCCTCCGCTTCATTCCAAACGCTTCAAGGAGATAGTTCCGCTTCGGGGTCCAATGCAGCGCGCATTTTCGCAGATTCTCTTGTGCCCCGCCACTCTCTGCGGTCTCTGCGACTCTGCGTGAGCTTGTTGATCTCACGCAGAGGCGCGGAGACCGCAGAGAAAATCCCGGTAAGAAGGATTGCCGGCATTTTTTGTTCGCCCGGCCCGCAATCCCGATAATGACACAAGACGAGCCTCAATACTCCGAACGGCCAGTTGCCCGAGGTGTTTGTGCCCGACACCGAAATGGACGCGGAAATCAGCCCGATTATCATGGGGTTGGATTTCTTTAAGCGACAACTGGAGGCCGTGACCGCGCCGATCGGGCCGGTGCTGGTTCTCGCGGGTCCGGGCGCCGGAAAAACCCGCTGCCTGACCGGGAGAATTGGTTATCTCGTGCAGCACCTGGGCGCAGAGCCGAGCCGAATTTGCGCCATCACGTTCACCAACAAGGCGGCGCAAGAGATTGCAGGTCGCCTTCGCCTTGGACTCGGCCCGACCGCCGAGCACCTGACGCTGGGAACGATTCACTCCTTGTGCCTGCAAATCCTTCGCCCATACGCGAAACAAATGGACCTGCCGCCCGGCTTCGGCATCGCCGACGAAGAACATCAAAAGCTAATACTTCGCCGTCTGCGCATCGGCAAGTTTCGCACCCAGAAACTCCTCACACTTTTTAGCAAGAAAAAGCTTCAATCGCTGACGCTGCTCCCGCCCGACGAAGAATTGTTTGTGAAATACCAAGCAGAGCTCCGTACGAATCGGATGATCGACTTCGACGACATCCTCGTCCTGACCCGTCAGCTCCTCGAAAAAGACCGTGCCGTCCTCGAAGCCACGCAGAACCGGTGGGACCACATTCTTGTCGACGAACTTCAGGATTTGGACCGGTTCCAGTACGAGACGATCCGGCTCCTAGCCCTTTGCCATCGCAGTCTCTTTGGCGTTGGCGATTACGATCAGTCGATTTTCTCCTGGCGCGGCGCCGATCCCAATCTCATTGCTCGCTTCATGAAGGACTTTGGAATCACTCGACCCGTCAGCTTGGACATCAATTGTCGCAGCTCGAAGGCCATCTTTGAAACCGCGCGAAAGATATTGCCCGTCGGCGAGCAGTATCCGCGTCGCGAAATTAAGACGCGGCACGTCTCCGCGTTCCCCGTCGAATGCGTCGGCCATGACAACGACATCAACGAGGCTCGCTGGATCGTCGAGCATTTACAGAACGATCTCGCGGCGAGCAGCCTGAAACGGGGCGAATACGCCATTCTCTACCGGACACACGAAGTGGGCGCTCGAATAGAAGAGACTCTTCTTGCCGCCGGCGTGCGCTGTCAGCTTGGACGGGGCCGGGCGCTGACGGACGATCCGGTGATCGCACAATTGATTTCGTCGCTTCGGCTGGTTCTCGACCCGGATTCCGAACTCGAAATGGAACGGCTCGCTCAGTGCGTGCTGCCGCCCGCGTTGATTTCCGAACTGGCAACGCTGTCGGGCGTTTCGCTGCGCGAGAAGTTGCGGGAATACGCCGCGAAGAAAACGGGCACCGAGTCGAAGAAATGCTGGCGGCTCCATTATCAGATGGCCAACTTGCGGGCGTTGCGTTCGCGCTGCACGACCCTCACCGCGTTGATCGACGAAATCCTGTGCTTGGGCGTCGGGCGTTACGAATCTTCGCTCGAGAAATGCGCGCAATTGCTGATAGATCCGGCGACGATTCCGGCGGCTTGCGAGCTCGCCGCTAAACTTCGCGACATCATCACGCGCAACGGCCGGCTGTTTGTCAAGCCTGCGCGCGGTCTGGAGATTTCGGTCAAATGGCTGCTTCTCAAAGCGCTTCCCAACCTGCATGTCGAGCATCTCCGAACCGACTCGTTCTCCAAAAAGGGCGACGCCGTGTTGCTATTGAAGGCCGACTCGGCCATTTTCGGAGAAGCCGAGACAATTGCGCTTTCGCCTTCCGATCGCCCGATTACGCTCCTACTTTTCAAGGCGTTGCAGATCGCGGAGAGCCGGCAATACAACCGGGCGTTTGCCGACTACGTTGCCTTCGACACGGAGACGACCGACAAGGATGCCGGCGCTTGCGAGGTCGTGGAATTGGCGGCAGTGCGTGTCCGCAACGGCGAAATTGTCGGCCAATTTCGCAGCCTCATTCACTGCACGCGCCCTATTTCGCCGGGGGCCTTTGACGTCCACGGTTACACGGCCGCCGATCTCGCCGGCCAGCCGACGCTGGCGGAGATCTGGCCCAAGTTTCGCGAGTTCATCGGCAACGACTTGCTCGTGGCGCACAACGGCTACAAATTCGATGTTCCCGTTCTGCAACGGCTCACGAAGTCATGGGGCGGACTCAACGATGTGATGTTCTTCGACTCGCTGCCGTTGGCCCGGTGGATTCTGCCGAACGGCGGACTGCGGCTCGTCGATCTGGCGGCGCGCTTCGGCATCGACACCGGCCGCAGCCACCATGCTTTGGACGACGCGATTTCGCTTGCCCGGGTGTTTGAAAAACTGCAAAGCGAGCGGCTGCGAAAATCCCGGTCGACGTGCCTCAACCATTTGATTGACGGCGTTGCCTTGGGCCTGATTCTAGAGGGTTCGCCTACGTTGAATGCCGAAGCCGAGGCGATTTTCCGAGCCGGTTCGCGCCGCGCGTTGGGCAAGGACTCCGGCATTCTCGAAGTCTTCGAGAGGGAGGCGAAAGGCCTCGGCATCACCGCTCCCTCGACTCTGGAAATCGTCGAACGGTTCGGCGGCGCGGACCTTCAACAGCAATTACGCCAGCCCGGCTCACCGCAAGATTGGTACTCGGACGCGTACGATCGACTTCAACAACTAATTGCCCTCGCCGAAGGAAATGACTTGGATGCGAGTTTGCGTAAGTTCCTCGACACGGTCGCATTGTCGAAATCTGATGGCGCCGGAGTCGACCCGGATCGCGTCGCCCTGCTCACGTTCCACGCTACGAAGGGCCTCGAATTCTCGCGAGTGTACGTCGTCGGCGTGGAAGATCACCAGCTTCCCGGGTATGCGGCTATCAACGAAGATCGCGAAGACGAAATCAATGAAGCGGGACGTCTTCTCTACGTGGCCATGACCCGTGCCAAAGATCGCTTGTGCCTGACCTACTGCCGCGAGCGCCGCGGAAGACCCAGCGGCGGCACAACGTTTCTTGGAGAGATGGGGCTGATTGGGTCAAATGACAAAAGCCTCGCCGACACATGACTCTGGTGGTATGCCTTACTGAAATCGTCCAAACGCGAAAACTCGATTACCAATCAGACCGACCAGTTCTCGCAGGTTAAGTTGGGTATGCGGCGAAAATCCACAAGATTCGCTGTGACGACGCTGGCTCCCCATTCGAGAGCAATCGCACCGATTCGCAGGTCTTGCTTGCCCACATTGAGTCGAAGCGCTTTCAATTGCTGGTACCGTGCCATCGCACGCACGGAAAGGCCGATGATCTCCCATTGAGCCAGTTCTCGAACCGTCTCCGCCAGCCGTTCGTAGGCGGCAACAACTTGATCCGGCTTTCGTGCCTGGCGAAGCGCGCTGTACCAACCGACCATCACTTCTTCAACAGTAATGACCGAAATGGCTACGTCGTCCGTCAAACACCGCAGTAAGTGTTGAATGACAAGGGGATGCTGTCGAAGAAAATGAGTGAATATGTCGGTGTCGAGAAGGTAGAGCGGCGCTTCACGGTGCCGTGCCTCCGGGTCCGTCCCATGAGTCCGGCGTGCCATCGGCGTGCTTGCGATGTTGGGCGACGCCTTCAAGCCAAGCTCGCGTAATATCGTCATCCGGCCAAATGGGAGAAGGAGGCAAAGCACGGCGAGGAAACGAAACCCTCAGCGTGACGATTTCGGCGCCATGACTTGCGCGGTCTTCCAGCAATAGTTGGAGGTTTCGCAATGCCTCGTCGCGCGTTGTTCCGTTCGCTGAAATCCCAAATGGCTCGGCAGCGCTCGCGCGGTAACCATTTCCAGTAACCGGTTGCAATAAGACGTCGATTTCCATGGATCGATCTCCGCCAATCTCTTCTCCCTTGATCATACACTCCGGACTCGTTTTCTACAGCTATTTCTTTCCCCCGACATACACGTAATCCACAAACCCGATCATCATTTCCTCCCAGGTTTGATCGCCCCAGCGGACGGTCTTTTTCGGGTCGGGGTTGTTGGCGTTCTTGTCGGAATTATCGAAGTGGGCCGTGCATTCGATACGCGTGCCGGCGGGCAACGACAGCGGCTTTTCGAGATGATACGTGGTCTGCCAATTGAAGTCGTACTTCGGCACGGAGAGGAGCGTCTGCGTCTTGCCGTCGGGGAGAATGGCGCGGTACTCGAAGTCCTTGCCGCGGAGGTGCATGTGCGGCGACAGGCTTAGGAGGACGGCATCCTCGCGAAGCGTCGCGGCGGACTCCACGCGGTGATTGCCGTCGCCCGGCGGAATGGCGAAGCGGTTGGTGGCGATGGCCTTGGTGTTGACCTCCTGCTTGGGCGGTTCCTTGGCGAAGATCAAACCGACGGACGAACGATCGGTTTGGGCTTTGCCGTTGGGCGTGTAGTGCATTTGGAAGAGCAGTTGCGCGCCCTTGGGGATTTTCTTGGCCGAGCCGGGCGGGCATACGAGCGGCATGTCGCCGGGGGCGTAGGAAACAAGGAAGCCGTTGCCTATGCCGTCCTCGCTGCGGGTGCGGCGTTCGCCCGGTTTGATCACGTAGACGATGATGTGATGCACCACATCGCGCGCGCCGGGTTTGGTTTGAGCCGCCTGAATCCAGCGATCCTCAGTGAATTCCGTATCCACGATAAAATAGCGGTACGGAATGCCCCAACGCGTCGCCTGGGCAGGCACATCGCAAGGTTTGGTCATGGTGAAAACGACATCGGGCTTGCCGATCGTCCAGCCTTCGGCGAATTCGCGCTTCGCAGTCGCTTCACCTTCGCCCTTCGCGCAACCTTGTTCAATCCAAGAAAGTAGGGTCTCGCGTTCGTCGGGCGTGAGGCGGCGATCGTTCGCGAACCTGCCGATCTTCGGGTCGGCATGCCAGGGCGGCATGCGGCCTTCGCTGACCGCTTCCTGTATCGGTCCCGACCAGGCGACCGCATCCTCGTAATTTCGCAACGACATCGGCCCGATTTGCCCGGTCCGATGGCATTCAACGCAGCGCCGCTCCAGGATCGCTGCCACATGGCCCGTATAGTTGATCTTCGCCTCAGTCTTGGCCGGCGCCGCGACGCGCGAGATCAGGCAGCCGGCGACTTCTGTCGTTGCAACGGAGATTGGTTTGTCCGCAAGCAGTTCGCCGATCGCTTCGGCCAAATCGCGTCGAGTCGGGGCAGGTCGTTTGATGCTGATTGCGAATTGATCGTCGATGCGCCCGCGATAGCGAACCGCGCTCGTAGCATCGAGCAGAAACACTTCCGGTGTGCGCTTGGCTCCGAACTTGTCCGCCACGGCGTTGCGCTCGTCCTTCAGCACGGGAAACGGAACCGCGAATTTCTTGGCATGTTCCCCGACCTTCGCGGCCGTGTCGTGCTGATTGGAGTTGATCGCCACGAAGCCGACGCCTTTGCCTTTGAACTCGGCGTGCATCTCGGCCAGTCGCGGCAGATAGGCGTTGTTGATCGGGCATTCGGTGCCTATGAACGCGACCACGAGCGCCCTTTGGTCCTTCTCCGCCAACGGACTTACCGGTTTGCTGGCCGAATCGGGCAGCGTGAAGGGAGCGATTTTCGGCGGGTTTTCGGCCAGGGCGAAGGTGGGAACGGCGAGAACGAGCAAGACCAATCGACATGCGCGCATCGCGTGCCTCGACAAGTGCGGGAGGGTGATACGGAATGATACCCTATTGAACACCGAAACGTTTCTAAAGTCCTTGTTCCGCGCAAAGCCGCAAACGGCCTAAGGCGAGGTGAGAATCCTGAGTAAATCCTCTTTTTTCATCCCACGAATGAGGAATTTCTTGTCGCGGCTGGTGTGACCGGCGATCAGTTCGACTTGCGAGCGCTTCAACTTCAGCAAGTCGCGAAGCAATTCCAACAACGCCTCGTTGGCCCGGCCACCTTCGGGCGACGCGGTCACGGCTACTTTGAGCGCTCCACCGTGTTCGCCCTTGATGCCGCTCTTGCGCGCTCCCGGCTGCGCCCGGACCGGCAAGATGCATCCTTCTGGATGGTCGCCTAAAGCGATCATGTCTCGGCTCCCTTGCGCCTGCCGATCAACATCAACACGCGACGGCGATAGCGTTCATAGTCGATTCCGAACCGCAAGTTCATGTCCCGCTCCTCGAACTGAATTCCGATCAGAATGTAGGCGGTCATTCCGAGGCCGAAGATCATTCTGCCCAGCGTCATTTCGGGCGTACACCACAAGGCGACGAGCAGTCCGACCATCATCGGATTCCGGCTAAAGCGATACAAGCGAGGAACGCGAAATGGAATGTCACCCGGCGTCTTTCCACGGAAATAGGCCCACACTTGTCGCAACCCGAACAGATCCCAATGGTCGATCGCGAAGGTCGCGGCCAGCATCAAAACCGCTCCGGCGGCTGCGACTGTCCAAATGGTTGCTCGCCCGATTGATCCGGTGACGCTCCAAATGGTTTCGGGAACCGGCTGCCAGAAAGTGAACAAGGCGATCAACGCCAGGTCGCTGAAAAGCACGTAGGTGCTGCGCTCAACGGGTTGAGGAATGACCCGAGTCCACCAACGCTTGAAGCCGGTCCTGGCCATAACGCTATGTTGCAGCCCGAACAGGACAATGAGCGCCGTGTCGACTGCAAGTGCTTCAACGCTTACCTCGCCGCCGCGCCCGGCTGACACCGGCGCCCAACGATCCGCGAGAAATCCGGCCGCGTACACGGCGACGGCGCCCGTCAGCATGTAACATGCACCGCCATAGAGCAGCGCGAGCCAGCGGGTCATGACGACGGCAGCCCTTCGAACAACGCCGAGCCGATCCGCACCAGCGTCGCGCCTTCTTCAATCGCAACTTCGAAATCGTTGGTCATACCCATGGAAAGCTCGATCAATTCCGCACCGTAGCCGCTCCAACGTGCTCGCAATTGATCCCGCAATTGACGCAACTCGGCGAACGTGGCCCGCGACTTCTCGGGATCATCCGTATGGGCCGCCATCGTCATTAAGCCGCAAATAATCGCGTAACCTCGCGCCCGAAACACGGCTTGATCAAGCATGAACATTTGTTCCTTGCTGAAGCCGTGCTTGTTCGGCTCGCGGCTCAAGTTTACTTCGAGCAGCACCATCTCGGGCTGACCGTTCCGTCGCACCTCGGTCTGAACCGCATCGAGCAAGCGCTCGCTATCAACGGAGTGAATCAAATGCACGAGCGGCAGCGTGCGTTCGACTTTGTTGCGTTGCAAATGCCCGATCAGGTGCCAGCGCACGTCGCGAATCGCTTCAGCCTTGCGCCAGAGTTCCTGCGGCCGGCTTTCGCCCAAGTCCTTGACGCCAAGTTCTGGAAGCATCGCCGCCGCTTCGATGCTGGCCGATTTCGTGACCGCGACCAGCGTCACTTGATCGCGGGCGCGATTGGCCCGCTTGCACGCCGCGCGAATTCGCTCCTCCACGGCGGCGAGGCGATCGGTCAGGATGGATCGGGTTTCGGCGTTGCTCATGGTCGAAGGGTCGGGGTTCATTCACGGCGACAGCTTCCGTAAGATATCGTTTTTGCGGGCACGAGTAAACCGGGAGAAGCGTCATGGCCGACATTCGCGCGTTTCGCGCCCATCGTTACGATCTGGGGCAAGTCGGCGCGCTGAGCGACGTGGTTTGCCCGCCTTACGACGTGATCGGCGCGCCGCTTCAGCAAGAACTCTATGACCGCAGCCCGTTTAACGTCATCCGCCTGGAATTGAACAAACCGCAAGACGGCGACAAGGAGACGAGCAACCGCTACACGCGTGCCGCCGGGTTCCTGCGCGATTGGCTCGCGCGGGACGTGATCAAACAGGACACGGCGCGCGGGTTTTACGTCTATCACCAGGAGTACGACGTCGAAGGCCGGCGGCACTTGCGCAAGGGGTTCTTCGCCCGGGTGCGGCTCGAACCGTTCGGCTCCGGTAAGATCTTTCCGCACGAAGAAACCATGTCCGGCCCGAAAGAGGATCGGCTAAAGCTGCTTCGGGCGACTGCCATGAACCTCAGCCCGGTCTTTAGCCTGTATCCGGACGAAGCGGGCGAGGTTCAACGAATGCTGGACTCCGCCGTCGGCCGAAGCCTGCCGCTCGAAGCGACCGATCATCACGGCGTGGTGTCGCGCTTGTGGCCCGTCACCGATCAGCAGGTCACCAGCGCCGTGACCGGAATGATGGGGCCGAAGCCAATCTTCATCGCCGACGGGCACCACCGTTACGAAACGGCACTCAATTATCTGCAGGAGCAACGGGAAGTTAATAGTGACTCGCCGGCGAATTTCATTCTGATGAATCTGGTCGGCATGAACGACCCGGGACTGTTAATCCTGCCGACTCATCGCCTCGTGAGCGGGTTGCCCGGAATCACCGCCGACCGGCTCGCGGTGATTCTGGAAAAACACTTCCAATTGGAACGAATCGGCGACGGGGCACGCGAAGCTTGGGACCGGATCCAGATGGACGGCACGCAGAGCGCGCTCGGTTTCGGAACTGTTGCTGACGGCGCGTGGCAGATCGGCCGGCTGCGCGATTCCGCAATGATGGAACAATTAGCGAAGGACCACAGCGCCGATTGGCGCGACCTTGCCGTGAGCATTTTGCATGTCTTGGTGTTGAATAAGCTGATTGCGGCTGGACTCGACGCGAAGCCGGTTTGTCGGTATGTTCATCTTTTGAAGGAAGTCCAGGAAGCCGGTTCCTCTCGTCAATGCGATTTGGCCGTGCTGGTGCCGCCCGCGACGATGCCCCACGTCGAACGCATCGCCGGCAACCTGGAAAAAATGCCGCCCAAGTCAACCTATTTCTATCCCAAGCTGCTGAGCGGCCTGGTGTTCAACAGTCTGAAGTCGAGTTGACGATCGTTCCATGGATAGCGAACCAGTCGTCGCCCTTAGTTTTGACGTGGAGGAACACCACCGCATCGAAGCGGCGGCCCACTTGCCTTGCGCGCCGGAGACGGCCGCCGCTTACACCGATCGCATGGACGCCAACACCCGCTGGGTCCTCGATTTCCTCGGCGAACGCAAGGTCCTCGCCACCTTTTTCGTCGTCGGCCAAATCGCCAAATCGCATCCGCACTTGATCCGCCGCATGATCGACGAAGGCCACGAAGTCGCCAGCCATAGCTGGGAACATCGCCCCGTCTGGAAGCTCAAGCACGACACCTTTCGCGATGACGTGCGGGCCAGCAAGGACGCGCTGGAGCAAGCCGGCGGCGCGGCCGTGACCGGTTTTCGCGCCCCGACCTTCAGCATTCTGCGCGTCGTGCCCTGGGCGATCGACGTGCTCGCCGAACTCGGCTTCCGCTACGATTCGTCGATCTTCCCGGTGCGTCACGATCGCTACGGCGTCTACGGCGCGCCGCGGACGCCGTTCATCGTCCGCGGCCAACAACTCGAAATGCTCGAAATGCCCCCGCTCACGCTGCGAGCGCTCGGCCAGGATTTGCCCATTGCCGGCGGCGGCTATTTCCGCTTGTTTCCGCTGTGGCTGATCCGCCGCGGCCTGCGGCAAATGGCCCGCATGTCTCAACCTGCCGTGATGTATTTTCACCCGTGGGAATTTGACCCCGACCAACCGCGATTGCCACTCACGGGGATTTCGCGGTTCCGCACCTACGTCGGCATTCGCAACAACCGCGAAAAGCTCGGCCAATTGTTGAGCCGTTCTCGTTGCTGCCGCATCGTGGATTTGGTGGGCGAACTGGAAATGAAACGCGATTCGCTGCCGCGCTTTGACCTTTCAACGGCGTGAAGAAACCATTTCTGCGTACCATGCCTCAAACCTTCGGCACATCGCCGCCCGGCTGAACGATTCGATTGCTCGTTGCCGTGCTTGGTCGCTAAGCAACTGGGCAAATGCGGAATCACCCAGCAATCGCTCAATCGCTTCAATCAAAGCCGCCACGTCATTCGGCGGAATCAACAGCCCTTCGCTCCCGTCGCGAATGAGCTTCTCCGCCGCTCCGACGCGCGTGGCGACGATCGCTCGGCCCGACGCCATATACTCCAACAACGCGTTCGACATGCCTTCGGATCGCGAACAGAGCACGGCGATGTCGAGCGAGCCAAGAAACTCCGGTACATCGGCCACGGCGCCGAGCAATTTGAATTTGTCGTCTAGATTCAACTCCGCGATCAGCCGCTCCAGTTCCGCCCGCTGCTCGCCTTCGCCGGCAACCTCGAAGCAAACTTGCGGATGACGCTTGACGATCTCCGCCGCGGCGCGGATCAGCAGGTCCAGGTTCTTGACGGGCCGCAAGTTAGCAACGGCCCCGATGCGCACAACCTCGCGCGAAGTATCGGGTGCGGCGAAGTTGGCGAAGCGTTCAACGTCTACGCCATTTTCCAGTACGGCGATTCGCTGTTCCGCCACGCCCTCGGCGATCAGCGCCGCCCTGCCTCGGTCGCTGTTGGTCAAGGTCCGATCGACAATCTTCGCATAGACGCGATTCAAGAAGCGGTGCTTTCGCGTGAGCCAGTAGCCGAGATTATTGCGCACGCGCACGATGCGGCGGACGCCGGCTAGCTTTGCCAACGGCACGCCGAAATAGATACTGTCGAGGAAATAGGCTTGCAGTAGATCGATCTTGCGGCCGCGCAAAAAACCGGCAAATGTTCGGGCCGCGGACACGGCTTTCCGGCTCGCGATCGACTTCACTCCGAGCCGCAAGACCGGGCATTCGGCCGGCTCCAGCGACCGCGACAATTCGTCCTCGCCGTCGAGCAACACGAGCGCGGGTTCGACGCGG
>JBGQCZ010000073.1:0-11978 GCA_041495645.1 Gemmataceae bacterium
TTCCCTCGCTGGCGCGTCGGGTTGGTGTGGGAGAATTTCTTCTCGCCGCTCGCCTAAGACGATTTCGAGTATTCGTCCCGAACCAAAACAAGTCCGCTCAAATTCCTTGCGGCGATTCCGCCCACCACGTAGGATCGATAACACCAGCGAATCGAGGTCGGCCCGATGGAATATCTGGAACAAATCGCCGGCGAGTGGCGGGATCGCGCTCCCGAATTGGCCGAATGGGTCATGACCCACCTCGTTAACCGCACCGACGTTTGGGGCCGCTACGTCCGCCGTAAGGCCGATGACACCGTCCAGGTCGTCACCGCGCCCTTCAGCGCCGAACGCGGCAAGGTCTTTCTCGATCACGATTCGCTTCGCAAGCATTTCCGCACTCATCAATCCGGCGGGCAGCTTGGGGTCCATAGCGCCAGCAAGGATCTGACCTCGCGCTGGCTCGCCATCGACATCGATCTCCACGATCCCGATGACGACCTGTCGGTTTCCCGCCAAGGAAATCTGTCGGCCGCGCGCGGTTGGCAGCAGGCGATGGTCGAACAGGGACTCGATCCGCTGTTGATGGACTCCAATGGCATCGGCGGCTTTCATTTGCTGACCGTCTTCGCCGAGCCCATGAGCACCGACAGCGTGCATCGCCATGGCTCGCGTTTGATCGAGGACTACGAGCACCGCGGGCTGGCCCAGAAGCCGGAAGTCTTCCCCGACAAGCCGACTTGGGACCGTTACGGCGATTGGCTCCGTCTTCCCGGCCGCCATCACACCCGCCCGCACTACACTCGCGTCTGGAACGACGAACCGCTCGCCGAATCCCAATGGCTCGAAGGCAACGACGCCATCGATCGCCTTCTCGCTTCGCGGCCGGCCAGCGACGGGCTCCTCGAAAAGCTCGGCTTCTCCCGTCAGCCGCGTACGGTCTGCCTCGACTTCGACGGCGTGCTGCATTCCTACCGCTCGGGCTGGCGCGGCGAAGAAGTCATCCCCGACCCGCCCATCCACGGCACCAGCGACGCCGTCGCCCGCCTCCGCCAGCAATATCGCGTCGTCGTCTATTCCGCCCGCTGCCGCACCGAAGCCGGACGCCGCGCCGTCGAGGCCTGGCTCCGCAAGCACGACATCGTGGTCGACGAAGTCTGCGAACACAAACCGCCCGCCCTCGTCTACGTCGACGACCGTGCCATCCCTTTCCGCGGCGACTGGGACCAGGTCATCACCGACATTCGCCAGTTCCGCAAGTAATGCAACAAAATGCCACAATTGACTTGCAGCCCGCAAGCATTGGTTTTGACGCAACTCGTTGCCGCGACCGATCTTCCCATCCGCGCGACATGCTCGCAAAAAAATGGTGGCATTTGTTACATTCGACTCGAACACGCCGCCGCAAGCCGCGATCAACAAGATCTGAAATGACTTGAACACAATCGAACCCTCCGAAATGCGCGCACCAGAGGTGCCCCGTCGAAATGACAACTAAGTATACGTTAGTACATATTAAGAAGCAAGTCGGGAAAGTAGCGTCTCAGTTCGGGAGGGCGAGCTCCTGCCGAGCCTGTGCAGATGGCTCGGCCGGGGCTCGCCCAGCTGGATGACCCGAAACGCACGAAAAACCACGAAAGAACTTCGCCGACAACGCCGGCAGACCAATGCGCGCAATGACGTCGACATGACCGATGTTGCAGGTATGCCGGATCGATCACCGTGGAATGGTTGAATGACCGGAAGGGATGAAGTCGCTTAGCGTGTAGATGATCCGTTTTCAGTCAGGTTAATCCTGGCTATTTCAACTGAGCCACTCCTCGCCAATCTTTCGGCCTCTCCCTCGTTGGTGATCCCAGCCTGAATCAGCGAATGACGACCGGGGTTGGCACGTTCCATCGCATCCCATTCCCCTTGCTCACAAACGGCATTCGATCCAAACGGTTTTCCACGAACTATTGATGTCAGACGATAGACGACCCACGATATCGGCTCTGCAGTGATTCTCATCAAGATCCTTTGCCGCCGAAAGAAGCTGTTTTTCGGCGGGTAAACTTGTGACAGGCCATCTTCCTTGATTCAATCGACGACTTCGATGTGATTCCTCCATGCAGGATTTCATTATCGCAGAATTGAACCCACTTCACAAGGAACGAGACGAACCAAAGTGCTTCCCTTATCGCCTTCACGCTCGCTCTGGCATGACGAACGGCTTGCGGTAGGTGCGCGTGCACAGGGCATTGGCGGCGTCGGTGGCGTCGCTTACTCGTTTTGTCTTTGGGCCATACGTCACAGCCTGCCCGACAAAACGCTCCGTCGTAGCGTCCTTCAATGTGGGGCCCACCAGCTAGGGAAGGCACTGCGGTGAGGTTCAACCGTGACGTATGTGCAGTCATTGAGCCGTTCATGGGGTCCGGCTCACGCATCTGGGCCGCACTTCCGTACATTGAGCACATGACCAACACCGAAGCCCGTCAGATCGTGATCATGCTCAAATTGGGACGCACGTTCGGCACTCACTTTAAGGAAAGGGATTGGGAGCTGAGTTACCAAGGCGGCGGAAGGTTCGAAAACCACAGTGCCTCAATCGACCATCGCCCCCGCGCTGGCAAACCAACTCGCCCACTATTCTGCGAATCGATGACTGAAACAGACCTGGTCGGTTGGTTGTGCCGTCATTACACATTCGACGGCCTGGTAGGTGATGGGAAGGGTTAATCGACAGGCAACGGGCCATAGATTCATGCCGACTGGATCTGAGAAGTGCAGCGGACGCCGGACAAATTGTCCAGAGGTTCTCGTCTGCCGCGTTCACGATGGCTGTATCTCAAGTCTCAAGACTACTGCATGTCAAAAGCGCACACCTCTCGAATGCTGTCTCTTGCAGCCAACGGTCTCAGACATAACATGCCCTCGTCGCCAATTTGTCTCTTGCACCTGTGGAGTTTTCTCAAATGGCTAAGCGTCGGAAGGGCCCGAGTCTTGCGGGAATCATCAAGCAGTACTTTGCCGACCATCCTGAATGGCTGGCAGCTCAAGATACCAGTGCCGTCGTGGCCCAATTCAAGAAGGACCACCCGAACAAGGAAGTAAGCAAGAAGGTCATGCAGGCGATTTACAACACCAAATCGACCCTGAGGAAGGGTAAGAAGGGTGCAGCAAAACGCAAGCAGACAAAGGCAGCCGCAAATCAACTCGTCACCGCGGCCCAAAAAGCAGGCACGCCCAGCGCTCCGCTTTCGATGCTGGAAGAACAAATCGACGACTGCATGATCCTTACGAAACAGATCGACAGGGAGCGTTTGCACAACGTGTTGGCCCACCTTCGCGCAGCCCGAAACGCAATCGTGGTGATGCTGGAGGCGTGAGAATCCGAGGTGAAGCCGATGAGGATTGCCTTCTCAATCCCATCGGCAACGACAATTGTCCGTCAATCACGTTGAGCCTTGCGTGTCTTTCGGCTTGTGTACCGGATGATCGCCGCGTTCAGCCATTCGACTGGGATCTCGTCAAGAAACGAAGCCTTCACCTGTTCTGATGCTTGATTCCACAGCCGGCGAAGCTGATCGAGTTCTGATCCACGGGCAACGCCGGTTGACGGTGGTTCGATCTGATCGCCCTTGGTCATACGCCAGTCTTCCTGTTGATTCCTGGATCAATCGCACAGATTCATGTTCCGACTGGCATTCTACGGCTCGATCGGAGAACAAGGAGAGCGACCTTTCGCCGGCAATAGGATGAAGAGTGACGGCCTACCTGAGCCCGCATCGTTGTCATCCCGGGAGCTTGGCCGAATGAATGAACCGAACAGCCAGAATGATCTTCGCGCGATCGCCCGCAAGGCAATGAAAGATCGGGGACTTGAACCCGACTTTCCTTCGGATGCGCTTCTGCAACTGAAGAGTATCGCAGGTCCAGCACGCGAAACGACCAAGTCTATTCGCGACCTGCGATCTCTCCTTTGGTGCTCAATTGATAACGACACGTCGAAGGATTTGGACCAACTCACCGTGGCAGAAAAGCTCCCGGACGGGAGGGTCAGAGTATTGGTGGCAATTGCCGACGTTGATACGCTCGTCAAACGCTCGTCACCGATCGACGGACATGCCAAAACCAACACCACCTCGGTGTACACCGCTGCCCAGATCTTCCCAATGCTGCCGACACGACTCTCCACCGACCTGACTTCACTTAACGAAGGGACGGAACGGCTGGCACTGGTCATCGAAATGGTAGTGGCTGCCGATGGATCCGTTCAAGAATCCGCCGTGTATCGAGCCTTGGTCAACAACCATGCCAAGCTCGCGTACCGCAGCGTTGCGGCGTGGTTGGAAGGCAACGACAAGATGCCCGAAGCGGTTGCGAAGATCAAGGGTTTGGACGAACAACTGCGGCTGCAAGATCAGGTCGCCAAGGTCATGAAGTTGGTGCGATCCCAGCACGGCGCGCTGGAACTCGAAACGATCGAACCAGAAACCGTCATGGACGACGGGCACATTGTGGACTTGCGGGTGGAGCGCAAGAACCGGGCTAAGGAACTGATCGAAGACTTCATGATCGCGGCCAACGGTGTTGCCGCACAGTTCTTGGAGAGGCACGGCTGGCCGGCGCTTCGACGCGTCGTTCGCTCTCCAGAAAGATGGGATCGAATTCGCAAAGTGGCCGACGGCTTTGGAGATACGCTACCCGCGGAGCCCGATTGTCGTGCCTTGGCCGCTTTTCTGACACGCCGCCGCCAGGCAGATCCACTGCGATTCCCTGACTTGTCGCTGACCATCGTCAAATTGTTGGGAGCAGGCGAGTATGTCCTTCAGGTCCCCGGTCAAGAGTCGACGGGACACTTCGGGTTGGCCGTGCATGAGTATAGTCATTCCACCGCACCCAACCGCAGATTTCCCGACCTCATTACGCAGAGGTTATTGAAAGCCGCGATGGCGGGAGACAATCTTCCTTACAGCGTTGCCGAGTTGACGTCGCTGGCTACCCATTGTACCGAGCAGGAAGATGCGGCCAAAAAGGTCGAGCGCCAAGTGCGGAAATCCGCTGCAGCACAATTCCTCTCCAGCCACATTGGGGAGATCTTCGATGCCATCGTCACCGGTGCATCCGAAAAAGGAACCTGGGTTCGACTGTTGCAGCCCCCTGCCGAGGGAAAGCTGCAACGCGGGCAGGAGGGAGTCGATGTCGGTGACCAGATCAAAGTCCAACTCACGAGTTTGAACATTGAACGAGGATTCATCGACTTTGTTCGCGTGGGCACGGCTCCTTAGACATGTGCGGCCCATCGTCTGCTTGGATCACGGCTTCTCTTTCGATGCTTCAGCCTTACGAGCAGCGGACAGATGGCGTTCGATGATGGCGTACTGGATTGCCATTGAATGGCCCACTTCGCGAGTCCAGTACGGACCATTGTGACCGCCCGCCGATTGACCATACGTGAACGGGATTTTGTTTTCCATCAGGATCTTGAGAAATGCCTGATTGCCGTCGATCAACCGATCTTCAGTGCCGCAATCGAGATAAATGTGCGGGATCTTCTCTCGTGGCGCTTTGAGCACCAGTTGGAACGGATCGTACGCGGCAGCCTCGTCGGCAGTTACGAACAATTGTCCTTTAGGTGTGCGTTCAGCTTGGCTGCTGAATCCTTCAATACCGATGCGCGGTTCGGGTGTCGTCGAAAGTTGCCGCATGGGACGGGGTTGTTCCTTTCCGTCTTTAAGGCGTTCGGTGGCGCTCTTGGCAAACGCGATGGCGCCGCTGTGGCTGCCAATCGAACAAAACATGTCTGGATGACGCAACCCGAGCATGAGGCCGCCGTAACCGCCCATCGACAATCCGTTGATGGCTCTCCCCTCCCGTTTAGCAATGGTGCGATAGGTGGCGTCCACGTGACCAATCAGATCCTTGATAATGTTGTCCTCCCAGTTGTTCTTCTGGTCACCTTCGCTCTTGGCCCAATTGACGTACCATGAGTTGCCGGCATCGGGCATCACCACGATGAGGTCGTAGGCACGGGCGTACTCCGGAACACCCATTCGAGCCCAGCCAAGGTAATTGCCCGAATAACCGTGCAGGAGATAAAGCACGGGAAAGCGTACGGTCGAGTGCTCGTACTTCGCGGGCAGGATGATGTGGTATTTCATCTTGCGACCAACTGCTTCGCTGTTAAACTCAACGGTCTTTACAGGCAATGGCTCGGCGACGACGATCGTCGGAGCAATCAGGCCAGACAACATGCACGTCACGAAGACAATCAGTTTCGTATTCATCCGGTGCTCCCTTGTGCCGAAACCAACGGATTGGTGAATCCTGCCAACACTCAAGCTAGAATCGCACCGATACCGTGGCTAGGACAGCTGCACTGCCACCAGTTCTGCCGGGCAAGTTGGCCGTCGTCTGGCGCAACGATGCACTCGAAACCCTCGCGTGGGCCAAGCGCTCGCGTGCCGAAGGCGGGCCCGGCACGCTGACGTTTCCGCTGATCGTCGATCCGAACGGCCAGATGGCGGCGTTGTACGGCGTTGCTTCCGGCAAAGAGGGATCCCTGTGGGGCCAGTTCATCATCGATTCGTCCGGCGTCATTCGTCAGGCTGTGGTGAGCGGTTTTCCGGTGTGGGCCGGCGTCGATGAACTTTTGCGCCACAGCAAGAACGTCGAGGCCGTGCTGGTCAAGAGTTGCCGGAACAACATTTGAGCCTTGGCTTGTTTGACCGGCTCGTTTCGGTCGACGGAGTAGAGGAAGACGTTGGTGTCAACTGCGTTCATGAAGCTGATCGCGACTCAGCCGCTCCCCTTGTGAATTCAGAGTGGAATTCCGCCAAAGATTCTCCAAAGCCATTAGCGCATCGCGACGTTGGTCGTTTCGCTCACCCACAGATAAGAGCTCGATGGTCAGACGAACCTGCGAGTGCGATGGCAGGTTCAGCGGCTGGTCGGCTTCAGCACACCATTCTCAAATGTTGCAGTTATGATCTGGGACATGTCTTGCCCGCTCTTGATCTGGGTTCATCTTAATTCGGGGCCAGCGCATATGCAAGGGCGACAGAGATTTCCGATTGTGCGTATCTGTTCGGTCCTCTTGCTTTATCAGGCCGTCTTAAGCCCCGTCAACGTCCCCGTGCTCGACCCAAACTTGTCCGCCTCGATGCCCATGCGCTGGAGCATGCTCACATAGAGATTGCAGAGTGGTGGGCCATTCTTCGCGTCGAACGCCACATGCCGGCCGTGTTTGAAACCGCCGCCGGCGAGCAAGACCGGCAGGTTTTTGCACGAGTGATTGCTGGCGTTGCCCAGGTTGCTGCTGAAAAACACCATCGTGTGGTCGAGCAATGCGCCGCCTTCCTCTTTCGATTGTTTCAGCTTCGTCAGCAGGTCGCGAAGCACTTTCAGTTTCTCCGTTTCAAGCGTCTTGAGTTGCGCGAGCTTGGCGGGATCCTGACCGTGGTGCGATAGGTCATGATGAGCCATGGTCACGCCTGGAATCGGGGGCACGGTGCTCGCGCCTCCAAGCATGATCGTGATAAGCCGAGTCGAATCGGTTTGCAGGGCCAGATGCGTGAGATCAAACAGGAGCCGGGTACGGCCAATGAGGTCGCCCGAGTTGGGGATGTCCTGCGGTTGTTTGGCATCGACCTTGGGCTTGGGTTTCTTGGCCCATTCCTCGGACTTGGCCAGGCGCTGTTCCAGTTCGCGGACGCTGGAAAAATACTCGTCCAGCTTTTCGCGGTCATTGGCGCCGAGGCCGGATCTCAGTCTCTTGGCCTGGTCACCGACCGAGTCGAGAATGCTTTGACCGTCGCGGAGCCGCCGGGCCTGGGCTTCCTTCTCGTCGGGCCGCCCTTCGATGAACAACCGGGCGAACAAGCGCGACGGCGACCAATCCGACGGCACGAGCGCTCCGCTACTCGTCCACGACAAGCCAAAACCTTCGCCCGATAGCGACAAACTGGGAAAGCGCGTCTCGGTGCCGATGCGCTCGGACGCGAACTGATCGAGCGAGATGGTATTGCGGAAGCCGGTTCGCCGTTCTGGATGCGGAGCGGCGGTTAGAAAGCTGAAAATGGAGTCGTGCGAATTCTCGATCTCCGGATGCGATAGGCCGGAAATGACAGTGTAGTCGTCGCGAAAGTCCTTGAGGACTTCGAGGTAAGGCGTATTGGGGTATTCCTTTCCGGCTTTCTCCGGGAAGAAATTTGGCGCATGCAGCCCGAGCGGCGTGCAAACACAAACCATGCGTCGCGGCGGGGCAATCGGCGCGCCCAAGGCCCGGCTCGGAGTCGAGGCGTCGAGCCAGGGCAACGCGAGTGAAATTCCGGTTGCACGAAGAAAAGTTCGACGATCAAGCGCCATGAAAATCCCTCGCCGTGATTTACTTGCTTTGAAACAACTTACTCTGCACAATTTCATGCACGAGCGTCCGAAAACCGTAATCCTTCTCACGGACCCTCTTAACGATCGCCTCAATCTGCTGTCGATCCGCGTCCGTCGGAGCCGCGCCGGTCGCATACGTCAGCAGATGCGTGGCCAGCGCTCGGGCCAGTTGGTTCTTGTCCGACAATAACAACTGTTTCAGTTCGTCGATGTTCTTGAACTTTCGTCCATCGGGCAACGCATCGGCCGGATCGACTTTGCGTCCTTCGAGGTAAGGCATGCGGCGGCCCTTAATCGTCACGGGTTTGCCGTTGCCGACGCTGCGGTAGTTTTCGCGCCAGCCGCCGATGACGTCGAAACTCTCCAGCGCAAAGCCTGCAGGGTCGATTTTGGAATGACACATTGCACACGAAGCAATCTGACGGTGCCTGGCCAGTTGTTCGCGGATGGTCGTCGCGCCGCGAATGTCGGGTTCGACCGCCGAAACGCCGGAAGGCGGCGGCGACGGTGGGGTTCCCAGGATTCGGTCCAATACCCACGCCCCGCGAGTAACCGGCGATGTGTTCGTGCCGTTGGCTGTCACCTTTAGCACGCTGCCCATCGTCAGCACTCCGCCGCGATGACTTTCCGCCGGCAGCATCACCTTGCGCATCCGCAGACCTTCGACGCCCGGAATTCCGTAGTGCTTCGCCAATCGTTCGTTGAGGAACGTGAAATCGCAGGCCACGAGGTTCGTCAGACTCAGGTCGTTCTTCAGCAGTTCATCGAAGAATAAATGCGTTTCGCGGACCATCGCTTCTTTGAGCATCTCGTCGAATTCCGGGTAGAGCCGGAAGTCGGGCGAGGTGAAGTCGATGTCGCGGAGGCTCAACCATTGGCCGAGAAAATTCTCGGTGAAAGCGGCCGCTTTCGGATGCTTGAGCATGCGCTCGACTTGAGCGCTCAAGGTTCCCGGGTCGGTCAAGCCACCTAGCCCGGCCACGGCAAGCAGTTCGTCGTCGGGCATCGTGCTCCAGAGGAAATACGACAGCCGGCTGGCCAGGGCGAAATCGTCGAGTTTGCCGGGTTTCTCGCGGAAGAACAGAAACTCCGGCGAGACCATGACGGCCTTGAGACCGACGCGCACCGCTTGCTCGAACGACTGCTTTTCGGCGAGCTTCTTCTTGACGAGATCGACGAATGGCTGGACGTCTTGATCCGTGACGGTGCGCCGGAAAGCGCGGCGCGTGAAGTCGCGGAGGATGCGCCCTGCATCCGCTTCGGGATTCTTGGAAACGACCTCCACGCGGTAATTGGGCGCGGGCTTTTGTTCCAGATCGCCGAAAATGCGGCGATGGCACTCAGGCGGCCAAGTGTCGTGGAGCGGACCTTCCACTTCGACCCATTGCACGGCCAGCCCCGCCCCCTCGTATTTGTCGGCCCCGATCTTGTGCACCATTTGGGCATTCGCCAAACCGTAGGGACTGATTCGAATGTGGTTCCGGGCCTCGAAGTGATCGACGAACTCCACGAGCGTCGGCTTGTCCGGCGCCGCGTCGAAATAGCCAACCAAGTGGTTCTTCGTCCCCATCAACATGGGGCCGCCGTCAACGCGGAACGTGACCGGTTTGCCGGAACTCTGCAAGCCATACGCGGAAATCCGGATGCGATACTTACCGCGATCGGGCGGGTAAAATTGGCCAACCGTGATAGCGTTCCATTGCGACGAACTGAACATCACCAGCGCATCGTCGCGATGGCGGTAGACGCTTTCTTCCGAGATTTTGACGATGCGCTCATCCTTGAGCGTGTAGCGTTTCTTCACGAGCGGCGGCTGCTTGCCGTTAGCGATGGCTACGTTCAGGGCCGCATCGGCCGCTTCCAGGTAGCGATCCATCAAGAAAGATGACGTGTGCAGGGCTTCGCCGATATTGTCGAAGCCGTGCGCCGACGTGTCGAGCGGCAGAAGTTCCTTCAACTCGATTTCGATTCCCAACAAGTCGCGCACGGTGTTTTCGTATTCGACCCGATTGAGCCGGCGCAGAACCACGCGGCCCTCCGCGGCCCGTTTGGCGGCCGCCGCTTCGACCTTCGAATTGACCCAACCCGCAATCGCCTCAATCTCTTTCTCGGGCGGTCGCGGTTTCGCTTTCGGCGGCATTTCGCCCGCCCTGACTCGCTTCGCCACGTTGAGCCAGCGCTCGCGATTGGCCGACTCGGCAAAGTCCGGTGGGAGTCGATCCAGGCGCAAATCGCCCTTCGGTTTTTGACCGCTGTGACATTCTTGGCAATGTTTGACAAGAAAGGGACGGATGCGAGCGTCGAATTGATCTTTGTCGGGGGCTGTATCCTGGCCCAGCGCTTGGGCGAAAGCCCAAAACCCGAAGACGGTCGCGAATCCTAGTTGCAGGCATTTCATGAAGTTGCGGCCGAGGAATGAAACCGGGATCGAATTCGAGACATCAGGCAGGAATTAACCTACCATTATGGCCGGACTCGCCGCCCATTGCCACTCTACCTGGGATTTTTCGGCCGGAGAGCATGAATTAGAAGTGTCTTGACCAGAATTTGCATTCACGTTTCGCGCACGCTGGGCGAACCGAGCGCGAAACGTAAACGGTTGGATCGGCGGTCTCCGCAGCCTCATAGAGGCGGCCATTGTTGTTCCATGCCTTCGCGCTCGATGAGCCGCACCTGGCTTTCGTTCACGCCGAAGCGATCGATAACCAGCTTGCGGGATTGCGCGACGTTCATCTCCTGGTCTTGAGCCTCAACGATCGCCAGGAAAATCTCCTTGCGGCGGTCTTCGGCGAGTTGGTCGGTGGCGTTTTGAGTCATGGGAACATCCTTGCTGGGTCTGATGATACCGTACAGAGGGGGGAATGGTACACCTAGTCCGGGAAGCGGGCAAGAGCATTTCACAGTCTCAAGGCAACTTAGCGTTTGAGTTCAAATTGGCCATCGTAGCGCTTCGATTTGAAGGAAGCGCTGAGTTCGCAATCGGACGCGCTTCCCGTGCATTCGAACTCGCCATTGATGCCAACATGCTTGGTTCCGGAGAGGAGCACGCGCTCGCCGTCGCGGCCCGCGACATCCAACGTCATACTGTATCGGAAGGGAATGACTCCCCAAAACCGGCCGGTAAAGACCGCTCGATAATGGCAATCGTCGATGCGGCAAAGCGTCGCGTGCAAGGGCCCGTGATGCCCGGACCGGCAATCGCGCCAAGTTCCCGACCAGCGGCCGGATAAGTCCACTTTGCGCGGCGGCTCCGTTGCGAGAGAATTCCGCGCCTGCAACAGCAAGAATGCGAGCGAAACAAGAAGCAACGGCCGCAACGGTAGGGTGTTCAAGGGTGCGACTCCGAAGGTTAATTTGGCCCTCAATTTTCTAATTTCGGCACGCCGGGCGCGTGGCTTGAGCGAAATCCGCCGTCTTGAAGCTGCGTGCCGAAACGAAACACCGACAATGATAGCCCTGCGGCGGCACGCTTGCCGCGGAAAACCCTGGAGGCATCTCACCGTGGCAGGGAACCACTTGGACTCTTTTGGACTTTTCCTGGTTCCCGTGGATTCTGGATTCTCGACCTAACTCGTTGGCTGCCTGAATCTTCCGGCCCCCCCGCGAAGCTCTCAAAAACATAGTCCAAA
>JBGQCZ010000074.1:0-11958 GCA_041495645.1 Gemmataceae bacterium
ATTTACAAAAGCAAGTCAACGGGCAGACTTGGTATGGGGTCGAGCCGCGCGGAGTTATTGTTCACGAAGCGGCGACCGGCAAGCAACTGTTCACATTGCCGACCAGTTTCTGCAGTCAAGTCGCGTTCACGCCGGATGGCCGCGGGCTGATTGTTGTCGACGCGGAGACGATCTCAAGGTGGGATTTGACGACTCAACAGCCGATCATGCTGCATCGATCCCCTGGCAGGTTTATCGGATCCTACGGAAACGGGTTCGCCAGCAGTATGTCGATCACGCCGGATGGAACCAAGGCGATTACCGGCCATATCGACACAACGGCTCTCGTCTGGGACTTGCCCGCGCCTAAACGCGCCGCCAAGGCATTGTCGGACCGCGAGCGCGAAGCGGCCTGGAATGATCTTGCCGATGCCGATGCAGGCAAGGCCTACTCCGCGATTTGGGCACTTGAAGGCACAGGGGCGGATGCGGTCTCCTTCTTGAGCGCTCGGCTCAAGCCGGCCGTCGGACCAAGAGCGGACGACGTGAAGAAGTTAATCGCTCGCCTCGGTGGCGAGTCATTCGCCGACCGCGAAGCGGCCACCAAGGAGGTTCGGGCACTCGGCGAATTTACAATCCCGCACCTGCGCGCCGCCCTCGAATCGCAATTGCCCGCCGAACAGAAGAAGCGAGTCGAGAGCTCGCTGACTGAGGCAAGCGCTTCGGTCCTGCCACCGGGGGAACGGTTGCGGCAGGTTCGCGCCATTGCCGTGTTGGAACGAATCGGCACCGACAACGCGCGGCGCTTGCTGAAGGAACTGGCCGGCGGCATGCCCGAGGCGCGTCAAACTCGCGAAGCAGCCGAAGCCCTGCAGCGCTGGTCAAAATGATGGTCCGTGGGTTAGGATTCCAATCGATTGGGATCCTAAACCCACTTGACCGTGCATCACACCTTCAACAGTTGGCACGCCTGGGCGTAGCCCGGCGCGGCGAAGCCGTATTCGCTGGCGGTCACGCGGGCCAGTGCGACCAAGTGCCGCCACTTGTAGGCCGCTCGCGTCGAAGCGAATTCCTCGCACACCGTGCGGTAGTACTTTTCGGCATGCAGCGCGCCGTCTTCGCTGGTCGCGAAACGCAGCAGCATGTCGAAGACCGACCGCGATGGCAGGCCCATTTCACCGTATTTGTACACCACGGCGCTGACGCGCGTCTGGTCGCGGGCCTTGATCGCGGCCTCCGCTTCGGCCAGCAGCGTCTTTTCGTCCTTGCCTTTGACCGCTTCCAGATGCTCGGCCCACGGCAGCGGCTTTTGTCCGGCCATACCCGCCTGCCCGGCGGTGTGATAGCCGGCGACGATCAGGCTTGCGGCCTGATTGCGGTGGTTGCTGACGCGGGAAATATTTCGCCACGCGTTGGCGGAGTCGGATGCATGCACGCCAACCGATGCGCCGTGAACGCTTCCGGCCGGCTTGCCGGCACTGGTCTGCTTTTCATTGCGGCCCGGATCACGCAGCACGAGCCGATTCGCGGCAAGCGAAATGGCCTCGCCGACGTCCTCAGGCGAGAAGCCTTCCGAAAGAGCTGCGGCCACCGCATCGGCTGCCTGATCGCGGTTGCCGGCGTAGATCGTCTGGCAGAGGTTTTCGGTCCAGGCGTCGTCGCCTTTGCGCTCGCCGAGTTTGCGGCTCGCCAATCTGTATTGATCGAGCAGTTTCGGAAGCGTCGCCCGAACGCCCGATGGAGCACGCTTGTTCTTGATCTGCTCCCGTTCGGTGTCCACGCAGTAGCGCAGCGACTGCCGCAAGAGCGTCCGGGCCTGTTCGCGGCCCGTGATCTCCAACGTCGCCCATGACCGCCAAGCGAGCACGACGCGATGCACGTCCACTTCGTCCTGGACGCTCATCAGCAGTTGGTTGTAAGCCTCTTCAGCCGACGCATCGGTGAGAGCGGCCAACGTCCGCTCGGCCCCGGCTTGATCCGCTTTGCGAGTGGACTCTCGCAACATTTCGCTGGGCCGGTTTTCCGGTAACGAAACATGCTCAACCGGGTGCAACGATTCCTTCGCGCTTCCGCCAAAAGCGTGAATGAAACGGCAATTGCGATGCAGTACCTTCAACACCGGCAACGCCTTTCGATCCTCGGGCAACTCTTGCGCCATGTGGTAGGCCGGCGTCAACGCCATAAAAGTGTGATAACCGTCGTAATCGTGCCCGCCGAAGGTGCGGGCATTGGCCAACGCGCCGGCCGCCACCACGGTCCGCAGCGTCGTGCCGCCTTTGAGTTTCTCCACAACGATCGGCAACAGCTTGTCGGCCGGAGTGTCTTGCATCAGGCCAACCAGCGGCTCAAGGTCGCCAAAGGTCAACCTCTCGGGCACATCGCCGGCATAAGCGGGCGCGAGGCCCAAATCGGCCGCCAAAGCCGAGCCGACGCCGGCCACCAACATTCCGCGGCCAACATCGGCCAAAAATCCACGGCGGTTTCGAGTCATCATGTTCGTGCTCCTCGAATGGAGAAGGAATTCGCTTGAGGCACAGGCACATTGTAGTTAACGCGGGGGCGTTACACGTCTTTTTGGCCGCTTCGGTTGCGTCCCGGCGGGGCCGGGTCGCGGCGGCGGTTGGTGGCGATCAGGACCAGGAACGACAGGCCCAGCAGCGAACCGGAAATGATCGCCATGAAAATCAGGGTCAGGCGCAGGCCGTGACGGGCCCGCTCCGTGTCGCGGTCCAGCGGGCGGATGATTTCGAGGACGCCGCCAACCTCGCCGACTTTCCAATCCTTCTTGGTGCTTTCCGTGTGGCCCTTGTGGCAATCCACGCAGGTCTGCTGCATCCGCTGGGCGGTCGCGTAGCGGAGCGCCGGGCGGCCTTGAAAATCCTCGAAGCGGTAGAACGGCTGCGTCGGCTGTTCCTGCAATTCAGTCAGGGCCTCGCGTTCGAACGCATCCTTCGGACCGCCGTCGGTGCGCGAGCGGAAGGGGTGATCGCTGTAGAGCCGAACCTGCACGCCCGATTCGCTGCGCTCGCTGATGTGTTTGCTCAGTTCGATGATGGCCGTGGCCGGCAATGGGATCGCGCCCTTGCGCGTGGCGTAATCGTGAGTGGCCTCGACGCCCTTGACCTTGGCGCGCTCCACCACGTCGGCGCTGTAGAAACTGTTGACCTCGTTGAGCATCTCGGATTGCTGGGCGGCGCTTTCGAGCGCGCTGCTGCGGATCAGGTGCTCGGACAGGCGTGACAATTCCCACAAGCCGAACGCCGAGCTGAGCGAGACCGCCAGGAGCAAGCCGACCGCGACCGGGTTGCGGCGGCACCAGCGGCCCAGACGATGAATGCGCCCGACCGGCTTGGCGTGAATCGGTTCGCCGCGCAGGTAGCGTTGCAGGTCGTCGGCGAGTTCTCGTGCGGAGGCATAGCGGCGGGCCGGCGATTTGGCCATGGCCTTGAGGCAGATCGTTTCGAGGTCGCGCGGCGAATGGTCGTTGAGTTGCCGCGGGGGACGCGGCTCGTCGTTCAGCACCTGAAGAAGCAACATCTGCCGGTTGCCGCGAAACGGCCGCTCACCGGTGAGCAGTTCATAGAGGATCACGCCGAGGCTGTAGACGTCGGTGCGGCCATCGACTTCGTGGGATTCCCCGCGAGCCTGTTCGGGTGAAACATAGGCCGGCGTGCCGAGGAAATCGCCGTCGAGGGTCATCGGCGTTTCGTCGGTCTCGTACTTGGCGAGGCCGAAGTCCATCAGGTGCGGGCGGCCTTCGGCGTCGAGTTGAATGTTGGACGGTTTGACATCGCGATGAATGACGCCGTGGCGATGGGCATAATCGAGGGCATCGGCAACTCCGGCGATGAGCTCCGCCGCATCGCGAAAACCCAGCCCGCCGGCTTTCAAGCGTGCGGCCAGCGTTTCGCCCTGAACGAACTCTTCGACGAGGTAGACCACGCCCTCGTCGGTTTGACCGGTTTCATGCAGTGCGACGAGGCCGGGATGCTGAAGCTGAGCCGCGCTGCGAGCCTCGCGCATGAATCGATCGATCTCCTCGCGACTCGCCAAGCGCCCGGCACGAAGCAACTTGATCGCCACGATGCGGCCCAACTCGGTGTCGCGTGCGCGAAACACCTGGCCGAACGAACCGAGGCCCAATTCCTCCAGCAATTCGAACTTGCCCAGCTGTCGCGGGCATTCGGCGGTTCGTTTGTCGGGACTGGGTTCGCGAGTGAAGCAAGATTGAGCGGCCGCCAGGAAACTGCTCGGGACCGGCTCGCCCATTCGCCGATCGAGGCAGGCCGCGCGTTGGGGTTCCGAAAGAAACGACTCCGGCGGGTCCTCAAGCGCACTCAACGCCGCTTCGCACGCGCCGCAACACTCGATGTGTCGAGCGATGCGCTGGAACGTCTTCGCCGGCAGCTTGCCGGTCAAGAATCTCGACAAGTCAGATGCGTCGGGACAGTCCGAAGCCTTGGTCTGACTGTTTTCCACTCGGCACCTCGCAAGTAGAAACGAAGAGCCGTTACACGTACGCGCTTGCGTAGCCAAGTTTACGCCTTTTTGTTCGCCAGATTCCGGGTTTCTCCCAAAAGCTCCGCGACCCTGCGGTAAAATTGCCGCCATTGCTTCTATGCGTTCGACTTGCGGCCCAACTCCGAACCAAACTAAATCAAACTTTTGGCCTGTGCGCGTCTTGTCGATCCTCGAGCGCAACTCCTTGTTCCAACCTGACTTCCAGCCCGCCCCCGACGCCCTCAAAAAGTTAGTTGGGAAAGTGGTGGTGGTGGTGGTGGTGGTTGTCGAGTACTGGGGAGAGTTGCGAGTTGCGCTGGAAGTTGTGATGAACGCGCAATCGCATACCGCACCAACCAATTGAATCGGAATCGACGTGATCATAATTGGTCCCTCGGAACTGGTCGCACAACGAGCGCCCGGCCGGATCGGCAGGTATAGTGTACACATGTTTCAATTGCATTGCAATGAAAGCAGAAGTGCGGTAGTGGGTCAGTTTGTGGTGCGGCCGTCTCGGCTGCACTGCGCAGGCGCGACGCCCGCACCACAAGCCAGCCAAACTGACCCACTAACAGAAGTGCTTCAGACGAACAATAAGGCTGAATCGGCCACGCTCACGGTTTTACGCCGCACGATTGCGAACCAGGCCTTCGGCCCACCCTCCGAAAACGTAAACCCCTTGAACTCCGGGTTGATCTCGACCCGGCAGGGCTCGATGGATTCAATTTCCCAGCCGTCGGCGAAGGCGTCGTGCAATTCCTGCCGCGACACCCGCCGCGGACCCGCTGTCCCAGGTTCCTCGTCGCTAAAACACATCAGAAACAGCCGTCCGCCCGGATCGATCACTTGCTTCAGCCCCTCGACGTAACGACGCCGGTCGCTGTCGGTAAACACGTGGAAGAGGCCGGAGTCGATGACGCTGGCGAAGCGCTGGTCCCAGTCGCCCAGCGTCAACGCGTCCTTGATCAGAAACTCAGTCGAAAGGCCGCGCTCGCCCGCCTTGGCCCGCGCCCGCCCAATCGGCTCCTCCACGAAGTCGATCCCCGTAACCCGGTGGCCGCGGGCGGCGAAGAACAGAGCGGTATCGCCCGCCCCGCAGCCGGCGTCAAGCACCGGGCCGGCGACCCGGTCCGCGACCGCAACAAACGACGCCTGCGGCTTGCCAATGTCCCACGGCGCCTTGCCGGCGTAGAAGTTCTCAAACGCGGCTCGATCGGGTACGTTGTTCATGGGAGTTGCAAGGCCTTCAAGTTGCTGCTGGCGCCCAGTTTTCGGCGACCAAGTCCGGAAGAGCTTCAAAATCGCGGTCAGTCGTTAGGATTGTCAATCGCATCGTTCGAGCCAGCGCAGCCAGCACGACATCGACATGTGAAAGAACCCGACCCTTGGCTCGCAATTCATCCCGAATCGCACCGAAGCAGTCGATCAAATCCAATTCGACCGGCCAGATTCGCACTTGTGTTAGCAACCGGTCGCGCTGACGTCGACAGGCATCGGGGCGAGCCGTCTGACGAATTCCGACTTCCAATTCACACAGAGCGGCGATGCAAGTGCCAAAGCGGATTCCTTTGCGAACCTCGCTCAGGATTCGATCGCGAACAGGAGAGATGGGCGCGATTGCTGCGCCGAGATGATTCGTATCCAAAAGATACCGCCCGCTCACGGCAACCTCAGTTCATTCCGAGCGAGTTCTTTGGCCTCCGCACGCGCCGTCGCCAGAGCCGCCATTAACCGCTCGCCGTCTTGTGGGTCCATGCCGCGAGCTTCGTCCTCCATCTCGCGGTACCACTGTTCCGGGTCGGTCACGGTGGAATCGGTGACCAACACCTCGTGGCCTTCGGACCATGCCTGCGGCAGCGGGTCCGTCGGTTGAATCACGCCGTTCTTGACAACTGCCCGGATCATTCGGTTACCCTCAACGCAATGCTCTCATACGAATTGTATCCTGCGGCTGCAATCTGGGCATCCAGAGCCGAGGCTGCGGTATTCCCGGTCGGCGAGGCAGCCGGCGTGGGCGAGGCGCCCATCCGCGTCCGCGATGCACCAAAACGGGATAGAGTGTCTCCGGTTCGGTCTAGTGAGCTGTGGCCGCTCAATTTGAGTTGTATCCGAAGCCCCGTGACAACAACGCCCGTTTCCAATGTGCTTCGCGGCTCAGCACTTCATCACGAGTAGCCATGATGTCGCAGATTTCGAGGATTGCAAACTGAAAGTGCTTAGCGTGGGAATCGCCTTTTTCAACGAGCAATTTTCGCAATTCAGTATTGTGCCCATGACCAACTGAAGCGTAAGCGCTCCATCGTCCCCAAATACCTTCGGCCCCGTATGCGCTGCCAACGTAGTGCTTGCCGCACGACGTGTCAGCAACCAAATAAACGCCAGCCACGCTCCTGAGTGCCGAACGCCAAGTGGTCAGATTGCGGCTTACAATGTGCCGTAATTCAGCGTAAGTGATCCGAACCGATGAGTACCCTGGAAAGTCGGACATCGACAGCCTCTCTTCCAGGACTTGAGAGACGATAAGCTTGTCGGCGAAGCGAGAGCCCTTCAAATACGATTGCCGAAACGTCCGTGGGAATGAAACGATTACTCGACCCGTCAAATGATCCAGTCCCGGAACCTCTGACGTCGAGTATTGAAACCACGTTTTCCTTTCGTTCGTTCTTGCGGTGACGCCAACAACCGACCACACGCCCGCAAAGAGCCACTTGTCCGCGTAACGCTGGATTAGCGAGACGATCTTATCACACTGAAAATTCTTGCGGGTTTGATGTTCCTGCCAATCCTTGAACCTTCCTTCAAAGAAAGCAAGCAGGGGAGTGTCTGATGACCCGGTGGCGAGGTGGATCTTAAATCGGCCGAGCGGGACATTTGCCGCGGCAATCAGGTCGCATAGTCTCAACATTTCGACCGCCCCGTTCTTTGCCTCAAGAACTCGCCGGCCTCGCCACTCGACCGTTGAAGGCGCGTAAGCAGCCATCTGCGTCTGCGACCGGGAGACTTCCCCCGTTCCCAGGGCGCCGTGTTGGCTCGCGTCTCCGCAAAGCTGTTAGGCGCGAGCCAGTAAGCCTTTCACCCGTGACACGGTGAATCGCCAGGACTTTGGAATGCAATCGTCGGTTCCCGCCGCGTGAGCTCGTGGCCCCCAACTATGCGCCTCGTAAAGAATCGTATCACCTCTGCCGTTAGCCGTATCTCGTAACCTTTGGCCGACCTCTGTGGGGGTCGCCAAATAAACTCGAGGAAGCACGTCAATCGAGACATTCTTGAATTGCACAAAGCAAAAAACTGTTCTGGCTTTGTGCCGACTAAGCCAAACGTCGACTGCTCCGTGGTAGTCGGCCTTTTCGAGATAGGATTGCGTCAGCCCCCATTCACCATTTTGGCTTCCTTTTACCGACACCTTCAGAAACCTGTTCCTCTTAACCACGACCAAGTCGTACTCCGGCTGGTTTGCGCCATACTGCACCGAGACGTCCAAGCCGCAGCGAGCAAACAAACCTGCGGCGAATGCCTCGGCTGCCACACCGATGTGCCAAGAACCAACACCTCCAAGCATCGAACCACCTCCCTACGTGCTCAGATCGTTGACCGTCAATAGTTCAATTGAACCACGCCGCGTATGCCACCGAAAGCGAATCGCCGAAAACCGTGGCGATTCTCAGGATGGCTTGGACGTTTACTTCCGGGCCTTTTTGCAGGTACTTGGCCGGCACGCCGTTCTTGACGAGCCAGTTCCAGTCGATCTTGGCCGGCGGATCGTCCAGCAGCTTTTGCAGGTTGAGTCCGTCCGCGGTATTGTGACCAATCCACGACGCCCACTTCGCCGGGACCATTTTCTTGCCGCTAAAGAGAGCTTCCAGTTCGTCGATCATGCCCAGCCACGCGGTGATCATCTCGTCGCGCACCGGCAGGCCGATGACGCCCTTTTGCTTGGGGTTCGGGAGCCACTCGAAGTCGTCGTCTTTCTCGGCGCGGATGAACTTCCAGGTTTCGTGGTTCAGTTCGCAGACTTTGAGCACGTGCTTGCGGAACCGGCCGAGGCGGGCGGGCTCCTTGACGGCGATGACCTCCAACACATTCGCATCCGGCTCCGCGAGCGGTTTCTTCAGCCGGGCGAAGTGGTCCTTGCCGTGTTGATTGAAAAGGCCCTCCAGGTCGAAGGCCAGGTAGAAATCCGCCATCGCGCAGAGCAGATGGCAATAGGCTCGAAACCAAGCCACGTCGCCGCGATCGAAGTGCACTCTGAATTCGGGGTTATCCTTCAGGAAATCGAATTGTTGGCGCATGAGCCGTTTCATGATGTCGATCAAGCTGTCGGTCGGCTTGCCGGCGCCGGTCAGGTCGAGGCGGACTGCCGCCAAGCGCAACGGGAGTTTCACGTTGTCGTCGGTGACGCCGGCCAGGGTCTCCTCGGCCGCGGAAAGGTCGCGAATTAAATCGTCGAGAATGCGGCGGAACACGTGATAGCTGATCGGAGCGGGGTCCGGATTGACGGGCACCGGCAGCCGCAGGAACGGGAGATTCGGGTTGTCGGCCTTGGAGCCGTATTCGTGAAGCGACTGGCCAAGCCGTTCCACTCCGCGGGCGAAGCGGAGTACGCCAAGCCCGAAGCGGACCTGGTCGTCTTTTGGTGCGGCCACAAGGGCCGCTTCCAACGCCTGTTCGCCCTTGGCCAGTTCGCCGGAGTGCAGGTATTTTTCGACGAGCGGCGGCTCGGCCGCGCTGATTGTCGCGGCGAGTCCCAAGATCGCGATTCCAAGCATGTAAGAACGCACGATTCCGTCCTCCTGGGCGATTCCAGCCGACATGCGCCAACATCGATACATACGTATAGTTAAGTATCCGTCACGCGGTTCAGCGTCCAGGGGTCGATCGCGTTTAGCGCGCGCATCTTAGTGGGATCCCATCATGGTCAAGTTATTTCTGAAATCGTTGATGTGAAAAAGGGCACTGTGTCGGCGGGTGGCACGCAGTGAGGCATTTGGCGACGAATGCTGTTTTGACAATCGGGCTAACAACGATCTGGGCAGACGACGTGCCAAACGCGGGGGGGGTCCGGCGCGTAGAATGCTGAATAGGGCAAGGAGGCCAAATCGCGTCCTTATCCGGGACTGATTCGCGTGAACGCGGAACCAGTCCTCATTATTGTCCGAGGAAGGAGAAGATCATGCGCGCTAGTACATTGCTGGCGATTGCGGCCGCGGCCCTGGCAATCCCGATGACGGTGGTCTTGCCCGCCAACGCCCAAGTTCGTTCCACGTTCTTCATGTCGCCGCGGCCGATGGTGAATCCCAATGTCATGATGCAGAACATGACGAACACGAACATGCAAGTTTCAAGCATTTTCCGGCCGGCGTTTTTCGTCTCGCCCAATTCGAATAACGCGTTTCTGGTCCCGAACCAGTTTCGCTCACCGCGTATGAATACGTACCAAATGATGCGGGCGTATCAGTATGGCGCAGCGTACGGCGGTTATGGCGGTCTTTACGGATACGGTGGTATGAATGGATACGGACTCGGCAACTACTATGCACCGTACATGGCTACGTATGGCTCGTCGTATGCGGACAGCGGCTCGTATAAATCGTCGTACAGCGACAAGAAGTACCTCGGTTCGTACGGGCCGCCATACGATTCCGCCAAGTCACCGACATATGCACAGCCCGATGCGGAACCGGCCGTCAACGTGGCCATTTTCGACGGCTCCTTTGAACCGAAAGAGATTACGGTCCCGGTGGGAACAACCGTGCGCTGGACCAACCTCGGCCAACAGAAGCACGAGGTTGTGTCGGACGACGGTCTCCGCGATTCGGGCAGACTAAGTGTCCAGGGCAGCTACACGCGAAAATTCAACGAGCCGGGCACTTACTCGTATCATTGCGAGCTCCATCCGGAGTTGAGTGGCAAAGTGATCGTGCGCTGAGCGATGCCGATTGGGGAATTGGGCCGCCGGGTGTGCCCCGGCGGCTTTTTTTGCGCCAGTTTGCGGGCACTTGGACGGAGGTGGGTGGGTCGAGCGCGGTGTATTCTTTACGCCAACGGCCATTCGCGGTAAGCTACTGGAAGTGGCTTGGCACACGGAGAGTCTTTCATGGTTGCTCGCGGGCGCGTTCAAAATGGCGTTGTTGTGTTGGCTGACGGCGTTCGCCTCCCGGAAGGGCAGGACGTTACCGTCTTGACATCGATACCTTCTGGCCCAAGAGCACATGGCGTTTTGGATATCAAGCCTGTGAGCCTCGGATCTGTCCTCAATCCAAACACAGCCGACGATGACCTGCTCGGCGAGATGCTCGAAAGTCGCTCATGATTCACGGACTTGACACGGGGTTTCTCGTGGCGGCGGAGGTGTTGGAGCACGCCAGTCACGTCGCTTCACGATTCGCCCTGGCAAGGTTGGTCACGGCTGGCGACTTAATTGGCATCGCGCCGCAAGTGCTTGCCGAGTTCATTCACATCGTGACCGATCCTCGCCGCTTCACAAACCCGCTCGCCATTACGGTGGCACATCGGCTTGCCGAGCAGTGGTGGACGGCGAAGGAAGTCGTTCAGGTGTTCCCAGATGGCGACGCCACGCGACAATTTCTTACTTGGCTGACCCAATTCTCGTTGGGTCGAAAACGATTGCTTGACACGCTGCTTGGCGCCACCTACAAGCAAGCCGGAATTACCTCGCTACTTACGACGAACTCAGCGGACTTCACCGTATTCGGCGTGTTCACCTGCACTACGCCAACGAGTGCCACGCCGACCTCATGACCGACCCGGGTCGGGACGGCGCAAGCGAAGCGCCTGTCCGCAACCGCGATACACAAAGACGGCAGAGAATGCCCCTCCGTTTGCTGTGAAGGGTGTCAAGTCCGGATTAGCGGTTACGCCTCGTCACGCTCCTCTTTGACGAACTCTCCTAAGCGCTCGGAGGTAGGGTTTCCCATCTCAGCCTCGAAGGCACGCCGAATTTTCGAGAGCGTTTCTATTGGGTTGTGGCCGTATTCTGACTCATGTGCGTCGGCGATGTGGCGCATCATGTCCGCGATCACAATGCCCCAGGCCGCCCGCTCGTCCAAGCCCCGGTCCTCCCAAAAGCCGATGTTCAGCGCGATATGTTGCCGCTCATTGGCCAGCCAGACTCGTATCATCTCGACCGAGCGATGGGCAAGGGCTTCCGGGGGGATAGGTAGTTCCTTCGCCACAATCAACTCCCTTCTTGGCCCAGCAATTGGACAGGAATTGTTTAGATGTCGGCGTCTGTTCAAATGCACTTCAAGCAAGCTCTGATTGTTCTTAGCTACTTCTCCCCCGCCCTCGCTCCCAGCGCCCACAGGAAATGCTGGCTGCGCACAAACAGCGCACCGCCCGAAATCGCCGGCGTCGCCATGATGTAGTCGCCTACTTCGTTGACGGCGAGCAATTCGAACTTGGGGCTGGCTTTGAGGACGTACGTTTTCCCCTCCAGATTGGCAACGTAGAGTCGATCGC
>JBGQCZ010000075.1:0-11920 GCA_041495645.1 Gemmataceae bacterium
CGAGGACGAAGAACGGCTCGGGCAGTTTGTGCCGCACGCCGCCGATGGTGACCTGCCGCTCCTGCATGGCTTCGAGCAACGCGGCCTGGGTTTTTGGCGGGGTGCGATTGATTTCGTCCGCAAGGACGACGTTGGCGAATAGCGGACCGTGCAGGAATTTGAAGGCGCGCGTGCCGGTGACTTTGTCGTCCTGCAAGATGTCGGTGCCGGTGATGTCGGAGGGCATGAGGTCGGGCGTGAACTGGATGCGGCTGAAGGTTAAGTTCATCGAATCGGCGACGGTGCGGATCATCAAGGTTTTGGCCAGGCCGGGCACGCCAACGAGTAAACAGTGGCCTTGAGCAAAGAGCGCGATCAGGAGTTGTTCCATGACCTCGTTCTGGCCAACGATGACCTTGCGGCACTCTTCGAGGATCTTCCTGCTGCCGTCCTTGAGCCGCTCGACCGAGGCCAAATCGCCTTCGAGCCGCGGATAGCCGACTTCTTGTTCATCCGTCATGGACATGCGCGCTTCCACCACTTCGAGCGGTTCTTCCTCTTCGGCCGGGGAATACAGCCAATTGCCGCAACCGCACAGCCGCCGGCCGCCCGGAATCACTTGAACGGTCAGACCACAATTCTCGCAACGAACGGGTTTCATTTGAAGACTTCCAACTTTCCTTCAGTGCAAACGGCGACGAAGTTAACGCCCCAAAGCAACGTTGCACGCGGACCGGTTGCGGCGAAACTCAACTCTTGGATTGTCTTACCGGCTTTCGGATCGATGGCCAACAGCGGGAACGAGCGCCGCAGGTAGCCATGATACACCATGTTCGCCGCGTTCTGGAGGCGGCCCAGCGATGGAGTTCCTTCCCATTCGCTTCGGGCACGTCGAAGGAGCCAATCAAGATCGACGAGCGGCAAAGCGGAGTCCGGGTACAGCAGGATGGCCGAGCGCGTCGCACGAGCCTGCCAGCGTTCGCGGGAATGTCTTGGCAGTTGAAATTCCCACAGTTGTTTGCCGCTTTCGCGATCGATGGCAATCGCGGCCGCCTCGGTCATGAAGATGGACGCATCCGCATGAAGTGCAGACGCGGCGAGATCGATGCGATTGCGGCCGATGAACGTCGGGCGCTGGGCCGGCCTTCCGTCGTTGATCGTCCAGCGCTCCAGATCGTAGCCGTAGTTGCGCTCGACAACGACCAGGAGATGCGAGCCGTCGCGACGGATTTGCGGAGCGGACCCGCTCAAGCTGTGGCAGTTTTCGGGCGCGCGCGACCAGATCTCGTTTCCCGTTTCCAGTTCGATGGCCTTGAGTTGATCGCGCTCGGCGGGAAAGATCGCGCGTCGGGCATCGATCAAAACCGGCGGACCATGCCAGATCGCCGGGGCCGGCTTGCGATAAAGCACCCGGCCGCTGTCCGCGGCGATTCCCAGACATTCGCCGCGAGTCGTTTGCAGCAGAACTTGATCAATTGTGGCAAGATAATGCTCGTTCAGTCCAATCTCTTCATTCGCGGAGCGAAAGCACCACAGCGGTTCGCCCGTGTCGGCATCAAGCGCCAGCAAGTGTTGCTCGCCCCAACGAAAGAACAACCGCGATCCAGCGAGACAAAACGACGAAAAGAGCGGCGGATTGGGCCGCGGCGCTAAAGTGCGAAAGTCCGGATCGGGGAAAGTCGTCGGCAACGGAACCGGATCGGGAGTGGTGAATTGCCAGGCGATTCTCCCGTCCGACCGGCTCAGGCGGGTCGCGCCGTTTGGTCCGGCAACGATGACGGCCTCCGCATGATAAACGCTCCAGCTGGCATCATGCTCGATGGCCTGCTTCCAGACGACTTTGCCGGTCATGAGCGAGCGGCAAACTATCTGGCGCTCAGCGAAAAAAAAAGCGCACCCTTCCTCGCTGACGGCAGGCGATTCCTTGCCGGTGGCCGGATCGCGGAGCGGGCCGAGCGGCCATTCACGAAATCGGATCAGCTCGTCGGAGCGAGCCGGTTTTGGCTGCAATCGCACGTCGATAGCATGGCTGACAATCGGCGGGTCGGGCACGGGGAACTTGGTCGGCGCGATCCGATATTTGAGTAACTGCGACGCGTCCTTGTAACCCGCTTGATCGTAAACCTTGGCCAGCCCAAAGCGGCCCTCCTCGATCAGAAGCCGATAGTTTGCGGCGGCTTCCCACCGGTCATTCTCGAGTTCCGCCTTCCGCGCACGGTCTTTCAACTTGCTTTGAGCGGCATTGCTTTTGGGAAACTGTTTGATGGCTGCGTCCGGATTTGCAGCGGCCAGCCCTGCGGCACGCGTTTCGAACTCAGCGCGGCCTTTCTCGTCCAACATGCCGTAAAGATAATCGTCCGCGCGGTTGGGCATGCCGTTTTGCTTGGTGAGCCACAACGAACGAAGCCGCGGTTCTTCGAAAACGTCGGGACACAACTTGTCCCCCGCGTGATGCCGCAATGCCCAGGTCCGTACTCGGTCGTCGAGCGCAAACGGCTCGCCGCTCGCTTCGTGCAACAAGGCGAGTGCGTCGTCCTTCTTGTCCGATTTCCAAGCTGCTTCGGAAAGCATCAAGAGAATTTCGTGGCAGCGATGTCGGGCCAGATCCTTCAGTTGCCGGCCGTGGAGCCAATCGCCGTCGGCCAATTCTTCGGCTTTGCGAAAACCGGCCAGGGCGGCTTCAAGGTTCCCGGCATCGGCTTCGGCGAGCGCGAGGCGGTAGCGTGCTTCCGCGCTTTCGGGGCGTTTGTCGGCATCTTCACGAAACTGGCCGAGGCGAAAACGATCGGGCACGAATCCCCATAGTTCGGTCGGCGTGGCGACGATGAGGCAGCCTTCGCCGAATGACAAATTGCCCCACGGTTCATCGCTGGAAGCGGCGTCGAGCGGTTTGCCGTCATCCTGCCGCAATACGCGTAGTCCGTTTTTGGTCGCCCAGAAGACCCAACGCTCGGTGAGGAAGCCGCGGCCAAACGCGGCCCGGTCGCCTTCTTCCGGCAACCTCCAAAGAATTTCGCCGTTGCCGGAATGATAGGCGCGGATGCCGTGCGGATAGCCGCCGAGCGTGACGACAAGCGCTCCGTTGGAAATGCCGACCAGTTGTACGACATGAATCGCGTTGTCGCTTTTCCAAACGAATGCGCCGGTTCGGGCATCGAGACAGTAAATGCGGTCGGAGTCGGCCGGAGCGGCGTAGACGCGTCCATTGGCCGCGACGCACGGACACAGATCGCGCGGCTGTACGCCGTCCGGCGGGCGAGTCGTGGCCACCGAATATCGATACGCCCAAGCCCGTTTGCCGGTCGCGGCATCGAGCGCGACGATCGCTCCGGAGTGCGTGCAATACACGACGTTCGGCCCGGCCAACGTAACCAGGTCGTGGCGGTGCCGCAGCGGGTCCAGAGTCTGCTCGACGGTCCACACGTCTTGTTTCCAGCGCAGCGGCGGCGGTTCTTCACGGCCGTTTGGCGCATCGGCGTCATAGCAAACGATTGAAGAGACTGCCTGGCGGCCGTCGAACAGCGTTTTGGCCGCATAGAGCCGGCCATCGCGGACAACGGGAGCGCCTTCGAACATTGCGGGCGGATCGCTATCGAGCAGCCGGGCGCGGATTTGCCAGCGAAATTGCAGTTTCAAAGCCTCACCGGTCCGCTCGAGGGAAAGGCAGACGATCGCGGAATCGATTTCCTGGTGTTTCGTGGAGTTCGACGGCGGCTTTACCGGCTGCACGCCGAAACGTGCATAGACTCGATCTCCGACGACCGTAAGCGTGTAGCGAGCGTCGGTGCGCGACGGTAGGCGCAGGTCGAGCGATTCGGGAACGCTGGCAATCTTGCGATAATCGAACTCGGCCGCCAACGTGCCGGTGGTGAGGTGATAGGCGAAGACGCGGGCCGCGTCCGCCACGAGCACGTAGCCCGGCACGACGACGGGATGAAACGCCAGGCTACGAGCGGAGGCCCCGGTGCCCAAGGGCGGGTCGGAATCCTTGTGCTTCTGTTTGGCATCCGGATCGCCGGGTAAATTCACGCGCCAGGTAGGCGTATCCGGCCAATATGGCGTCGCCGCGGTCGGTACGTTCAAGTTTCGAGCGGAGTCGCCCCCGAACGTCGTCCATTTCGCGCCCGACTCGGAGCGCGGCGCCGGCGACCATTTGGCCCCGGAGTCGACCAGAGCGGCCAAGGTGTCGGCGAGCTTTCCGTTCTTGCCCGCGAGATTCCCTTCGGCTGAAGGATGTAGTTTGCGAAACAGCCCCAACTCCGTGCGGGCCCGCTCCTTTTCGCCGCGAAACAGCAACCCGAGTATTAGTTTCGCCCGCGCCAGCGCGCCGTCGCCTTCCGGATCTGGGTGCAACAATTCGTAGCGGTTGGTTTTGTCCGGCTTCTGCTCCGCTTCGGAAGGGTAGCGCGCGAGCATGCGCCAGTAGTGCTCGGCCACCTCGAACTCGCCGCGTTCCAGAGCCAAATCGCCCAAGAGATGCAACGCCTGTTCGGCCACCTGACTGCAAAACGCTTCCGCGACGACCTGTTCCAGCAAACGCGTATCGCGATTGGCGCTGCCGAGCTCGAGCCATTTGCGGGCGGAATCCTCGACCGTGGAACGGAAAAGTTTTCGCGCTTCGGGCGGCAAGGATGCGAGTTGTTGATGGACCAGCCAGCGTGCCGGGATCGCCCGGTTCTTATCGCCGGCGACCGTCACGAACAAATCGCCGGACTCGGCCAGAATCTGCTGGTAGCGGCGGATCGCATCGTCCCAGCGTTTGTCGGCCGCGAGACGGCCGGCGGCGTCCAGCTCGTCGCGCACGCGCTTTTCCTCGCCCACGAGCGCCCCTTGCTTCGCGGCGTCCGGTTGAGCGCTGCCGACGCTCGTCGCCGCCAGCCACATGGCCGCGACCAACAGCGTGCTCCACCTACAGCAAATGCACTTCACCATCATTCGAGAATAATCTCAACGCTAAGCGTTGCTCCGTCCTTGCACCAAATACCCGGCTGCGAAAACCGCTCCCCCGCCCGCTAGAATGGTCAGCATTACGCCTTCCGTTACTACGCCTGGGTAAAGAATATTGCCCGCGATTCCCGTGGGTACGATGCATAATCCCATCAGTTGCAGGAACCGCCCGACCCGATAGCGCATCACTTTATCTCCGTTCCCGAAACTGAGAACCCTTCGCCCCGCAATTCCCATTTTCGCGAGCCAGTTCCGTTGGGACAAAGCCCGCGGCTCGCTTGCGTTGTAGTTTTTCCCCACGACGAGGCGGCACTGGAGTTGCTTCACAGTATCGGTCCGAACGATTCCTTGACAAGGCGCGATGGGCGGCTAGAACACTCCGCACCCACGTGCCATTAGCGTTTTTTCCGGCTCGCGTCGGCGGATGGAAACGGGACTACCGGTCATCAGGAGGCATTGCCAGTGGCATCGCAACGCCAATCGGGTCGCCCGTGGGCTCGCAATCTCATCGCTTTGCTTCCCGCTTTGTTCGGCCTGGTCATCTTCTCCGGTTGTGAAGAAGTTTACGATATCGACATTCTCTATCCGCTCCGGAAAGACTGGATCATCGTCGCCGAGAAGTTTGAATTCAACCCGCCGCAATTCAATCCGCCCGGCCTGCTGCCGCTCGATCTGCTCGACGGTAAGTCCGGCCTCGAACCGTTTGCGCCGGACTTGATCAAAGCGAAGGACAAGGGACAAATCATCGATCCGAAGGCGCTCACCGAGACCGAGAAGCGCGACTTGATGATCGCCCTGCGCGACCTGGCGGGCCGGCCGCGCAATCCGAAGATCGACCTGAACGACCCCGCTTTCGAGGCAACGAACCAGAAATTGCGGACTGAGCTGAAGCTCGACCGCAAAACGCTTACCGAAGGCAGCGCGCTTTACCGCAAACATTGCCTGCACTGTCACGGTCTGAGCGGCGATGGCCGCGGGCCGACCGCCAAATGGGTGAACCCGCCGCCGCGCGATTACCGCGCGGGCGCGTTCAAGTTCACGTCGTCGAGCCAAGGTGAAGGCGAGCGCAAGCCGCGCCGCGAGGATTTGCGCCGCGTGCTGGTTGGCGGCATCGACGGCACGTCGATGCCTTCGTTTCAACTCCTGAAGCCGGAAGAAATTGACGCTTTGATCAGTTATGTGATCCACCTGAGCATTCGCGGGGAAGCGGAGATGGAAGCGGTCAAAGCGCTGTCCCGCGAGAAATCGCAGCCGTCGGAAGAAGGGACCGCGCTGCCGCCGGTTTACGAGCGCACGCGCGTGGCCGCCAACGTGGCCGCCGAACGCTGGCTTGCGGCTCAGGCCGCCGAGATCAAGCCGATCAAAGTGCCCGATTTCAAGAACGACCAAGAGCGATTAGCGGCGGCCAAACGCGGCTATGAGTTCTTTATTCGTGCCGATCAATGCGCCCAATGCCACGCCAATATCGGCCGCGATTCGGACCTTCGCTATGACGCCTGGGGCACGGCGGTGAAGCCGCGAAACTTCTTCCTCAACACTTTCCGTGGCGGCCGGCGGCCCATTGACCTGTATTGGCGAATTTACGCCGGCATCAAGGGCTCCGGCATGCCGCCGCTCGTGGCTAACCCGGGCGAGCAGGCCGAAAAGGAACCGATCATCTGGGACCTCATCGCCTTTCTGCAAACCGTGCCGTATCCCGAGGAGCGCGCCAAGCTCCGTCAACCGCCGCATAAAGTCATTATCGACTGAACCGTCCAAAATCAGCCCGGAGCGCGTGGAATGATCAAGTTCGTGTTCTTTCTGGTGGCCATGGTGGCCGTGGCCGGCTACGGGTTGTACCTCCTTTTCCCCGCGGCGTTCAAACCTGCCGGCGGCCGCAAGCGCTGGGCCTACTTGTTCGGCATCACCCTGGCTCTTGAGGCATTGACATTCGCCTTCGCCCCGATGTTCAAATGGTGGCTTCCCAAGGGTGTTTCGACGTTTTCCGGCGCGGTGGACGGGCTTTTCTATATCATCCTCGCGATCACGGGTGTGACGTTCATCGCCGTCAGCGCGGTCTTCACGTACGCGCTGTTCAAATTCGCCAAAGATCCCAGTCGCCGCGCGACTTATACGCACGGCAATCATAAGCTCGAAATGATCTGGTCCGCGGCGCCGGCCATCATTCTGGTCGTTCTCGGCGTGGGCCAAATCCCCGCGTGGCTCGAAATCAAGAACATGACCTGGCTCAAATATCAGTTGGACGGCGACGGCAAACAGGAGCGGTTCCTTCAATTCGAGGTGGCGGCCCGGCAATGGGAATGGCGCATGCGCTATCCCAGCACGGCGCATCTGGCCGAATGGACCGACCACGGCAACGCGCTCAAAGACGTTCGCAGCCGCCTCGCCCAACGGCCCGACGATGTCCGCATCACCAATGAGATTCATTGCGTCAAAGGCCAGAAAGTCCTCATCCATCTGAAAACCCAGGACGTAATCCACAGCTTATTCCTGCCGCAGTTGCGCCTGAAACAGGACGCGCTTCCGGGAAAGACCATTCAAATGTGGTTCGAGGCGATGGAAGCGAATTGCGTTTATCAAAACGGCGCCTGGCAGGACGGTATGCGCCGCGACGAAAAGAAAGGCACCTGGGTCAAGGACCACGACTACCTCTGGGAGATTGCTTGCGCCGAGTATTGCGGATCACGCCACTCGCTGATGCGCGGCAAGCTCTACGTGCACGAGACGCAGGAAGACTTCGAGAAATGGCTGAAGACCGCCGAGGACGCCGGCCGCAAAACTACGCCCGACGGCAAATAATCAAGCCGCTTGCGGCTTCGCGCTCGGCACGAGCGCACAGCCACAAGCGGTCGGCATAGGAATCACGAAAAATGAGTGACACCGCTCACGCCACCGAGCACGGTCATCACGAGGAGCTGAGCTTCCTGCAGAAGTACGTCTTCTCGACCGACCACAAGATCATCGGCATTCAGTTCATGTTCACCGGGCTCATCATGCTCTTGCTCGGTGGGACGCTGGCGCTGTTTTTCCGCATCCAGTTGGGCTGGCCGAACGCCGAGATCCCGATCATCGGCAAGTTGTTCTGGGATGGAGCGGCCGGGCGCAAGATGCCGCACGATTTTTACAACATGCTCTTCACCATGCATGCCTCGGTGATGATCTTCTTCGTGATCATACCGCTTCTGACGGGCGCATTCGGCAACTTCCTCATTCCCTTGATGATTGGCGCCAAGGACATGGCGTTTCCGAAGCTCAACATGATGTCGTATTGGTTCATGTGGCCGGCCATCATCGTGATTCTGCTGAGCTTTTTTGTGGACGGCGGGGCCGGCGCCTCGGGCTGGACATCGTACCCCACAATTGCCAGCTCCACGATGCCCTCGGGTCTGGGCTATCGCTCACCGGCCCAGCCGGGGTCGGGCATCGGACAGATCTACTGGCTGTTGTCCCTGATATTCGTCGGTGTTTCCTCGATGGCCGGGTCGGTGAATTACATCACCACCATCATCAACATGCGGGCCGTGGGCATGACGATGTTCCGCATGCCGATGAGCGTGTGGGCCTTGTTCATCACGGCGATTCTGCAAGCATTCGCGTTGCCCGTGCTCACCGTTGCGCTGTTCTTGCAGGTTTTCGACAAGACCATCGGCACGTCGTTCTTCTTGCCACCGACGGGATTGACATTCGGCAATTGGACCACCGGCCCAGGCGGCGGCCAACCGCTGCTTTGGCAGCATCTGTTCTGGTTCTATTCGCACCCTGCCGTTTACATCATGATCCTCCCGGCGATGGGCTTTGTGTCGGACATCGTCAGCACCTTCGCCCGGAAGCCGCTGTTCGGTTACAAGCCGATGGTGTTGGCCATCTCGGGAATCGCCGGGCTGGGCTTTATCGTGTGGGGCCACCACATGTTCCAGTCGGGCATGGACCCCCGGTTGGGAACGGGCTTCATGGTGGCCACCATGATGATCGCGTTGCCCAGCGCGGTGAAGGTCTTCAATTGGCTGGGCACGCTTTGGGGCGGACAAATCATGTTCACCACGCCGATGCTGAACGCGTTGGCCTTCGTGTCGATGTTCGTGATCGGCGGGCTGTCGGGCATTTTCATGGCCGCGACGCCCACCGATGTGTTCATTCACGACACCTATTTCATCGTCGCCCACATTCATTACGTGCTGTTCATGAGTTCGATGTTCGGCATCTTCGCCGCCATTTACTTCTGGTTCCCGAAAATGTTCGGCCGCTTGATGAACGAACGCTGGGGCAAGGTGCATTTCGTGCTGACGTTTATCGCGTCAAATTGCACGTTCTACCCGATGCACATTCTCGGCGCCGGCGGCGTGCCGCGGCGCTATTACATGCCCACGGACTACGACACTTGGGGGAACTTCCAACCGTTGAACACCTTCATCAGCATCAGCGCGTTCGTGATGGGCTTTTCTCAGTTGATCTTCTTCGCGAACTTTCTTTACAGCCTGTTTTGGGGCCCGCGGGCGGAGCGAAACCCGTGGCATGCCAACTCGCTGGAATGGACCGCCCCGTCGCCTCCGGGCCACGGCAACTTCGATATCGCCCCCGTCGTCCAACGCGGACCCTACGAATATTCGGTGCCGGGCATGGAAGCCGACTTCCTCCCGCAAACCGCCGAACAGCCATCGGGAGTTGCTGTGCCAGTGGCCCATTAGAGTGAGTTCGGAGCCCGACGCGTAAGCGAGGGAGAAAGGCGTCCCCCTCGCTTACGCGTCGGGCTCCGATGCGGACATCAGCGACATGAACCTCGAACATCGGACCATGACCGCCGTTCACTACCCGCGCTGGCTGCGCGGATGGTGTGCGGCAACTGCGGCGGCCACATTCGCGCTCATCGGCATTGGCACGCTGGTTACGACGTTTCACGTCGGCATGGCCGACCCGCTTTGGCCGACCGCCCCTTGGCACTTGCTGCTGATTGAGCGCGTGCCGAATTTCGGCTTCTACGTCGAACACACGCACCGCCTTGCGGGTTACAGCGCGGGAATTCTAATTCTCGTGCAAACACTGGCGCTCTGGTGGCTCACGCCGGATTGGCGAAAAGGATTGGTCGCATTTGTAGCCGTGGCGGGTATCGCCGCGGGCTGCATCGTGGGCATGTGGTTCGTCCGGCAGGCAGCGGTTCGATCCGTCGACACGCTATTCAACCCCGGCTTCTTGGTGGCGATTGCGTCGGCAGTGCTTTTCTTTACTTTGGCTTTGTTTGAGGTCAAATCGCGCGTGGCCGGGCGCTGGCAACGCGCCATCGTGACCGTGGCTTTCGTCGGCGTAGTCGTGCAGGGGATGCTTGGCGGCTTGCGAGTCTACTTGAACGAACTTCGCGGACCAGACTTGGCTTTGATTCACGGGCTGTTTGCCCAGGTTGTCTTCGCCGCGACCGTGCTGCTCGCACTGATGGCAACTAGGCGCTGGAACTCAATGACCGACTTGCTCACCGAACCGCCGTTGCGCTGGCTGACGGCGGCGACGGCCGGGTTGGTAGTGATGCAGATCGTGTTCGGCGGGCTGTTGCGGCACTTGCACAACCCGATCGCCGAGCGGTTGCATCCGCTGCTGGCATTTGCCGTTTTGCTGTCTGTCGGCTGGACGTTTGCGCGAGCGTTTCAAGACGGCGTGGTGGGCGGGAGCGCGCTGCGTGGAAAAGCGCTGGCGCTGGTCACGCTGGTGGGCTTTCAGGTTGCTCTGGGCATTGAAGCCTGGATTCGAACGGCGAGCACAGAGGCGCGCTTGAGCACGGTAAGCGTGGGCGATGCGACGATTCGATCGCTGCACGTACTGACGGGATTCGGAGTTTACGCCTCGGCCGCGCTATTGGCGGCCCGAGCGTGGAAAGCAAGATTGATTTAGCCCCCGGCTTGCCGGGGGAAACCTGGAAAGCTGACGGAATTGAGTGGTCGAATATCCCCCCCGGCAAGCCGGGGCTATGTGAGAAGTGATGGGCACCCAAGTCGCGACTCGCGTGGAAGTCACCCCGTTGCCGACGCTGGCGGCGCGGTTCGCCGACTACGTCCAACTCGTGCGCCCGCGCATCGCCGTGATGGTGCTGGTGACGGCTGCATTGGGCATGCTGCTCGCCGACCACTCGCCCGATGCCGCATCAATGGCCCTCATGCTGATCGGCACCGCGTTGGTGACGGCTGGCGCGAGCGCCGCCAACCAACTGGCCGAACGCCGCAGCGACGCCCGCATGGAGCGCACGCGAAACCGTCCGCTGCCGACGGGACGCATCGGCAAATCGGAGGCCCTGGCGTTCGTCGTTTTGACAACGGTCATTGGTTTGGGTTGTCTTCTGAAGTTGCCGACGGGGCCGGCCGCCGCGCTGGTCGCGGCCGCGACGTTTGTCCTGTACGTCTTCGTCTACGCTCCGGCGAAACGCAAAACGTGGTTGAACACATTCATTGGGGCTGTGCCGGGCGCAGCGCCGCCGTTGATTGGCTGGGCCGCCGCCCGGGGTTCGCTCGATTGGGAATCGCTGCCGCTGTTCGCCATTCTGTTCTTCTGGCAGATTCCGCATTTCCTGGCGATCGCCTGGATTTATCGCGACGACTATCGCCGCGCCGGGCTGAAAATGCTGCCCGTGCTCGATCCGAGCGGCCGGCGCACGGCGCGAACGATGATTTTGCATACGTTGGTGCTGTTGGCGGCGAGCCTGACCCCGCTGGCGTTCGGCGCGGGCGCCTTATACGCCGTGGGCGCGTTGGCGCTCGGGCTGGCATTCTTGGCATTGACCTGGAATTTTCGCGGCACGAAGACGATTGAAACGGCCCGCGCCGTGCTGAAGATGTCGCTCGTCTACTTGCCCGGCGTGTTGCTCGTGTTGTTCGTGGATCGATTGATTTAAGGCAGTCGGCAGGAGAACCAACCGTAGCCGCAGGCTTTAGCCTGCCTCCGGAGCAACACGCAGGCTAAAGCCTGCGGCTACGCGTAAGTCCGGAGCAACACGCAGGCTAAAGCCTGCGGCTAC